>NZ_JASKYR010000044.1:0-22719 GCF_041028215.1 Streptomyces flavofungini | reverse complement strand
CCCCCGGGTGCCGAAGCCCGCTCCGGCCGGGCGCCCGGCCCCCGCGCACAACCTGCGCCAAGGCCAGCCGGACCCCGCCTCCTTCCCCCGTACGGCATGGCTCGCCGCCTCCCGGCGGGCGCTGAACGCCGCGCCCAACGAGGCCTTCGGGCCCGGCGGCCCGCGCGGCAGAACCGAGCTGCGGCGGGCGCTCGCCGACTATCTGGCCAGGGCCCGCGGCGTGCGCGCCGACCCCGAGCGCATCGTGGTCTGCTCCGGCTTCGCGCACGGGCTGCGGCTGCTGTTCGCGGGCTCCGCGGGCGCGGGCGGCCCGGTGCTGCGCGGCCCCTTCGCCGTGGAGTCGTACGGACTCGGCTTCCACCGGGAGATCCTTGAGGGCGCGGGCGTACGGACGGTTCCGCTCGGCCTCGACGAACAGGGCGCCCGCGTGGCGGAGTTGACCGAGGCGCGGCCGGGGCGGGGCGGGCGGCCGCGCGGGGTGCTGCTCACCCCCGCACACCAGTTCCCCACCGGCGGACCGCTGCGTCCCGCGCGCCGGGCCGCCGTCGTCGACTGGGCGCGCACCAGTGACGGGCTTGTCCTGGAGGACGACTACGACGGGGAGTTCCGCTACGACCGCGAGCCCGTCGGCGCCCTGCAGGGCCTCGATCCCGAGCGGGTCGTCTACCTCGGCTCGGTCAGCAAGAGCCTCTCGCCCGCCGTGCGCGTCGGCTGGATGGTGCTTCCCGAGCGGCTCGTCGAGGGCGTGCTCGCCGCCAAGGGGGAGCGGGAGGCGTGGGTGAGCGTCCTGGACCAGCTCACGCTCGCCGAGTTCATCGCCTCGGGCCAGTACGACCGGCACATCCGCCGGATGCGACAGCGCTACCGAAGCCGCCGCGACCAGCTTCTCGCCGCGCTCGCGGAGCGGGCCCCGCACATCACCGCCACCGGTATCGCGGCCGGTCTGCACGCGGTGCTGCGGCTGCCGCCGGGGACCGAGGCCTCCTCGGTCAAGGCGGCGGCCTGGCAGGGAGTGGCGCTCGACGGCCTCGCGGAGTTCCGCCATCCGCTGGCCGCGGCACCGGCGGCCGACGGCCTGGTGGTGGGGTACTCGACGCCTGCCGAGCACGCGTACGGTGCGGCGGTCGACGCGCTGGTACGGGCGCTGCCGCCGGGACCGGAGTAGGACCCGGGGTGGGCGGGGTCAGGCCGTCACGAGGGCGGGTGCGCCCTCGCGCCACTTGAGGATCTTGTCGAAGCTGATCACCGCTCCCCTGCCGGGTCTGTTGCCGCAGTGGACGTGGTCGGCCAGCTCTCTGATCAGGTACAGGCCCCGCCCGTGCTCGTCGGTGTGCGCGGCCGCCGGACGTGCCGCCGGACGCCCACGCGACGCCTTGGGGAAGCCGGGGCCCGAGTCGGCCACCTCGATGCGGCACTTCTCGCCGTCCAGGTAGGCCGTGACGCGGTAGGCCCCCGCCGTGCCCCCGGGAGCGGCGCCGCCGCCGTGCTCCACGGCGTTGGCGCATGCCTCGGTGAGGGCGAGCGACAGGTCGAAGGAGATGTCCGGGTCCACGCCCGCGGTCTCCATCGTGCCGATCAACAGGCGGCGGGCGAGCGGAACGCTCGCAGCTTCGCGCCGCAAATGGAGAGACCACCAGATGCTCATGCTCCAGCCTCCTGGCTGCGGCTCGACATACCGTTACGTATTGCCGCGAGTGGACGCGCGTAAGCGCCGAGCGCACGTGATGCCGCCCATACGGCGGACGCTCGGGCCGTCCGGTTCCGGTAGCCGGACGGGGCGGCGGAGGAACGGCCGAGGACCGGCGGAGGGGCGGCGGAGGAACGGCCGGAGGAGGCACCGGACGGAAGCGGACCTTCCGGACCTGCCGTACGCGCGGGCCGGGCCCAGTGCGATGATGGCCCCGCCATGACTGCCCCCCGCCAGCACCAGCCGCGTGACGGAGCCGATCTCCGGCTGCTCAGGGCCGCGGTGTTCGCCGCGGTCTGCGTCGTGCTGTCCGCCGGGGGCCATGTGCTCGCTTCCTGCGTCGCCGTCCCGCTGTGGACGCTCGGCGCGGGCTTCGCCGCCGTCCTCGCCGTGGCGCTGCCGCTCGCCGGGCGGACGCGTTCGCTGCCCGGCATCGCCGCGCTGCTCGCGGTGGGGCAGCTCGGGCTGCACGCCCTGTTCGGCCTCGGCCAGCACGGCACGGCCGCCGTCCAGAGCGGCGGCGACGCCTCCCTGGTGGCGCGGGCCGCACGGCTGGTCTGCGGGGCGGGCGCGGCGACGATCACTCCGGCGCAGGCCCATCGCATCCTCAACACGGCGGGGTTCGGCCCGGGCGTCGGCGGTGCCGGTGGCGTCAGCGGCGCCGAAGGGGCGGCTGGTGGCGGAGCGTCGCATTCCGCCATGCACGCGCACGGTCCGTCCGCCGCCTCGGCCGCGGACACCGCCTCGGCCGCCATGCCGACGGGGCAGGGCGTGACGGGGCAGGGCGCGACGGGACCGATGGTCCATGAGGCGCTGCTGCCGTCCTTGCCGATGCTCCTCGCCCACCTGCTCGCGGCCCTCGCCGCGGGCTGGCTGCTGCGCCGCGGCGACCTGGCGCTGCTCCGGCTCGTCCGGCTCGCCCAGGGCGCCCACGGGGTCGCCGAAGGGGCGCTCGTCCGTTCCCTGCGCTCGGCCCTGACCCTCGTACGCGCCCTGCGCGCCGGTCTTCCCGGAGCGCCGGAGACGACCGGTCCGGCCCGTCCGCGCACCGCCTCGCGGGCGCCGACGAAGCCGCGCACGGTCGCGCTGAAGGACACCGTGATCAGGCGTGGCCCGCCCCTGCGGACCACCGACGTCGAACTCGCCGCCTGACGCGACGCACTCCACCCACCGGGAACCTCATCGGTCACCCCTCGGTACGGAGGTGCCGCCCGGCGGCACGCACGCGCGCGTGCGCCTCGACCGGGCCTCGCGCGCATCCCTCGTACTGAGTGCTGGGCACCGCTCGCCACGTACGCCTCAGCGCGTACCGGTCGGCACGTACCGGTCGACACGTACCGGTCGACACGTACCGATCAGCGCGCAGCTGCCAGCACCCGCCTGTGACCGCTTTCGAAAGTGGAGTGTTCCTCATGAAGATGTCCCGTATCGCCGCCGTCGGCACCGTCGCCGCCTCCGCCGTCCTCGTCCTCTCGGCGCCCGCGTTCGCGCACGTCAGCGTCGCGCCCGAGGGCGTCGCCGCCAAGGGCGGCTACGCGACCGTCAACTTCAAGGTGCCGAACGAGATGGACGACGCCTCCACCAACAAGCTGGAGGTCTCCTTCCCCGCCGACCACCCGCTCGCGTCCGTGATGACGCAGCCCGTGCCCGGCTGGACCGCGAAGGTCACCAAGTCCAAGCTCGACAAGCCGCTGGAGATCCACGGCGAGAAGATCGACGAGGCCGTCACCAAGGTGACGTGGACCGCCGACGCCAAGGGCGGCATCAAGCCCGGCACCTTCCAGAAGTTCCCGGTCTCCCTCGGCCAGCTCCCCGAGGACACCGACGAGCTCGTCTTCAAGGCCGTCCAGACGTACGACAACAAGGAAGTCGTCCGCTGGATCGAGCCGCAGCAGAAGGGCCAGGAGGAGCCGGAGCACCCCGCGCCCGCCCTCGCGCTGACCGCCGCCTCCGACGACCACCACGGCGGTGGCGCGGCCGACGACGCCAAGGCGGACACCAAGGACGCCAAGACCGAGGCCGCCGCGGACTCCTCGGACGGCACCGACACCACGGCCCGCGTCCTCGGCATCGTCGGCATCGTCGTCGGCGTCGCGGGCGTCGCGTTCGGCGTGCTCGCGGGCCGTCGCCGCGTCACCGGCTGAGCCGTCGGCCGAGCCACCCCTCGGGGTGCGCCGCGGCGGCGCCACGCCGCACCCGGTGCACCCCGGCCCCCTCACATCTGGGACATTTTCGTATGCGCACCAAGAGTTCGAACAGCACTGGCACCGCCCGGAACAGCACTGGCACCGCCAGGAAGAGCACCGGCACCGCCAGGAGGAGCACCGACAAGAAGCTGGCCGCCGCGGCCCTCCTCGCCGTGGCCGCGTTCACCCTGACCGCCTGCGGCGGCGGTGACGACGACGGCGGCAAGAAGCCGCTGGCCGAGGTCTCGGCAGAGACCGACTCGGGCAAGGCCGCGACCGTGCTGGACAAGGCGTTCGAGAAGCCGGACCTCGTCCTGAAGGACACGCACGGCAAGAAGTACGACCTGCGCGAGGAGACCAAGGGCAAGCCGACGCTCCTCTACTTCGGCTACACGCACTGCCCCGACGTCTGCCCGCTGACGATGAACAACATCGCGGTCGCCAAGAAGGCCCTGCCCAAGGCCGACCAGGACAAGCTCAAGGTCGTCTTCGTCACCACCGACCCCGAGCGCGACACCCCCGCCGAACTCGGCAAGTGGCTCAAGGGCGTGGACGCCGACTTCACCGGTCTGACCGGGGACTTCGCCACCATCCAGGCCGGTGCCCGCCAGCTCGGCATCACCATCGAGCCGTCCAAGAAGGACAAGAACGGCAAGATCGTCTCGATGCACGGCACCCAGGTCGTCGCCTTCTCACCGAAGACCGACGGAGGCTATGTCCTCTACAGCGAGGACGCCACCGCCGCCGACTACACCAAGGACCTCCCCAAGCTCCTCAAGGGGGAGACGCCGTGAGCCACCGCACCACCGGCCGCCGCCGCGCCCTGGCGGGCGGGGCCCTCGCGCTGGCCGCCGCGCTCACCCTCGCGGGCTGCGGCGGCTCGGGCTCCGGCACCGGCTCCGGCGACACCGGTGCCGCGAAGAAACCGGAGATCGCGGTCGCCGGTGCCTACATCCCGGAACCCACCATGGACGACATGGCGGCCGGGTTCTTCACGGTCACCAACAAGGGCGGCGCCGCCGACAGCCTGACCTCCGCGACCAGCGACATCGCGGGCTCCGTCACGCTGCACAGCACCAAGGGCGGCGTCATGAAGGAGCAGAAGTCCTTCGAGGTGCCCGCCGGCGGTGAGCTGCGGTTCGCCAGCGGCGGCAACCACGTGATGTTCGAGAAGCTGAAGCGCAAGCCGAAGCGCGGCGAGAAGGTCGCCCTGACACTGCACTTCCGCGCGGCGGACCCGGTCACCGTCGAGGTGCCGGTCAAGGAGGCCACGTACAGCCCCGGCGAGGACGGCGGCTCCGACGCCTCGCACGACACCCATATGTCGCACCAGTCGCACTGAGGGACGGACGGACTGTTGATAAAGACCATCGCTCCCCGCTCCAGCAACACCCGCGTCCCGGGCCCGGCCACCCTCTGGCGGCTCGTGCTGGTGCTCGTCGCCGCGACCGGCGCCTTCCTCGCCGGTGCCGCGCCGGTCTCCGCGCACGCCGCGCTGACCGGCAGCGACCCGAAGCAGGGAGCGGTGGTCGACAAGGCCCCCGCCCAGGTGAAGCTCACCTTCTCGGAGAAGGTCGCCATGTCGGACGGCTCGGTGCGGGTGCTCGACCCGGCCGGCAAGCGCGCCGACACCGGCAGGACCACCGACCTGGGCGCCAACACCTACGGCGTGAAGCTGCGCCCGGGACTGCCCGACGGCACCTTCACCGTCGCCTACCAGGTGGTGTCCGCCGACAGCCACCCCGTGGCGGGCGCCTACACGTTCTCCATCGGGGCGCCCTCGGACACCAAGGCGGTCCTGCCCGACCAGGAGGCGGGCGGCGGCCTGGTCGGCGTGCTCTACGACATCGCGCGCTACTTCTCCTACGCCGGGTTCATCCTGGTCGTCGGCGGTGCCGCCTTCGTACTCGGCTGCTGGCCGCGCGGCGCGGGCGTGCGGCCCGTGCAGCGGCTCGTCACCTACGGCTGGGTCACGCTCACCGCCGCCACGCTGCTCCTGCTCCTGCTGCGCGCGCCCTACACCGGTTCGGGGAAGCTCGCCGACGCCTTCGACATGGGCGCCCTCGGCGATGTCCTGAACACCAAGACCGGCGCGGCCCTGGTCTCCCGGCTGCTGCTGCTCGCCGCCGCCGCGCTGTTCATCGCGGTGCTCTTCGGGGCGTACGAGAAGCGCGAGGACCCCAGGGAGAAGAGGGACCTCACGTTCGGGCTCGCCATCGGCGGCGCGGTCGTCGCCATCGGCATCGCGGCGACCTGGGCCATGGCCGAGCACGCGTCGACCGGCCTCCAGGCGGGCATCGCGATGCCCGTCGACGTGCTGCACCTGCTCGCCGTCGCCGCCTGGCTCGGCGGACTCTCGGCGCTGGTCGTGGCGCTGTACCGCACCTCTTCGGTGGAGGCGTCGGCCGTCCGGCGGTTCTCGCGGGTGGCGTTCACCAGCGTGGTCGTGCTCGCCGCGACCGGCCTCTACCAGTCGTGGCGGCAGGTCGGCTCGTGGTCGGCGCTGACCGGCACGCGGTACGGACAGCTCCTCCTCGTCAAGATCGGCCTGGTCGTCGTGCTCATCGGTGTCGCGGCGGTCTCGCGGCGCTGGACGGGGCGCATCGTCGCCGAGTCGGGCGGTCTCGCACCGGAGGCCGCGGCGGCCGTCGTCGTGGAGCAGCGGGCGGCGCGCAAGAGCGGCGGCAAGAAGGCGGCCGAGGCGGAGCTGCCCGAGAAGGAGCAGGTCACGGTCCCCGCGGGCGCCTCGGGCGCGAGCGAGGGCAGCGAGCGCTCCGCCCAGCTCGCGCGCCAGCGTGCCGCCGTGGCCACCGCTCGCGAGAAGCGCGTGCGCGACGCCGACCCGCACCGCTCGGGGCTGCGCCGCTCGGTGCTCACCGAGGCGGGCGTCGCCGTCGCCCTGCTCGCCGTCACCACGGTCCTGACGACCACCGAGCCCGGCCGCACCGAGGAGGAGGCCGCCAGGGCGACCTCCGCCGCCGCGGCACAGCGCTCGGGCCCGCTCGTCGTCAAGGTGCCCTTCGACACCGGCGCCAAGGACGGCAAGGGCACCGTGCAGCTCGACCTCGACCCGGGCCGCACCGGCAGCAACGACCTCCACGTGTACGTCAAGCGGCCCAACGGCAGCGCCTTCGACGTCCCCGAGGTGAAGGTCTCCTTCACCCTCAAGGAGAAGGACGTGGGCCCGCTGCCCGTGGCCCCGGACCACATCGCCACCGGACACTGGACCGCGAGCGGGGTGCAGATCCCGATGGCGGGCGACTGGGAGATCAAGGTGACGGTAAGGACCTCCGACATCGACCAGATCACGGTCGACAAGAACGCGCAGATCGGCTGAACGGAAACACCATGGCGGACAACGGGACCGGAGCGACGTCCTCGGCGGACGGCGGGACCGGTGCGACCCCGGCGGACAGCGGGACCGGCCCGGCCCGGGCGGCCGACGCGACCGGTGCGACCGACGCGACCGGTGCGACCGGTGCGGCCCCAGCGGCCGGAGGGCTCTCCAGGCGTCGGCTGCTCGGCACGGCCGGTGCGACCGGCCTGGTGATCGGCGCGGCGGGCGGCGGCATCGCCGGGTACGCGGCGGCCCCCTCCTCCGGGTCGTCCGCCTCGTCCGGCGCGGCCGGTTCGGGGACCGAGCTGGTCTCGCTCGGCGCGGAGCAGGTGATGTTTCACGGGAAACATCAGCCCGGCATCACCACGCCGATGCAGTCCCGCGGCCATCTCGTCGCCTTCGACCTGAAGGCGGGCGCGGGCCGCAGGGAGGCGGCCGCGCTGCTGCGCCGCTGGTCCAAGGCGGCCGAGCGGCTGATGGCGGGCGACGCGGTCGACGACGACACGGCGGTGGCACGGGACGCGGGCCCGTCCTCGCTCACCGTGACCTTCGGCTTCGGCGCCTCCTTCTTCGCCCGTACGGGGCTCGGCAAGCAGCGCCCGGCCGCCCTGGAACCGCTGCCCGACTTCTCCTCCGACCACCTGGACAAGGCGCGCAGCAACGGCGACCTGTGGGTGCAGATCGGCGCCAACGACCCGCTGGTGGCGTTCCACGCGCTGCGGGCGCTCCAGCGGGCGGCATCCGGCGCGGCCCGCGTGCGCTGGCAGATGAACGGCTTCAACCGCTCGCCGGGCGCCACCGCGCACCCGATGACCACCCGCAACCTCATGGGCCAGATCGACGGCACGAACAACCCCAAGCCCTCCGAGAAGGACTTCGACGAGCGGATCTTCGTGCCCGCCGACGGTGACCCGGCCTGGATGGCGGGCGGTTCCTACGTCGTCGTACGCCGTATCCGCATGCTGCTCGACGACTGGGAGAAGCTCGGTGTGCGGGCGCAGGAGGCGGTGATCGGGCGGCACAAGTCGGACGGTTCGCCGCTGACCGGGGGCACCGAGACGACCGAACCGGAGCTGGAGAAGACGGGCGCGGACGGCAAGGTCGTCATTCCCGTCAACGCGCACGCCCGCATCACCCGGCCGGATCAGAACGGCGGTGCCGCGATGCTGCGCCGCCCGTTCTCCTACCACGACGGCTTCGACACGCGGGGTGAGCCGGACGCCGGGCTGCTCTTCGTCTGCTGGCAGGCGGACCCGATGCGCGGCTTCGTCCCTGTGCAGCGCAAGCTCGACCGGGGCGACGCCCTCTCGGAGTTCATCCGGCACGAGGCGAGCGGGCTCTACGCGGTGCCGGGCGGGGCGGCGAAGGGCGAGTACGTGGGGCAGCGGCTGCTGGAGGCGTAGCCGGGGCCAGGTCTCCTGGTACGGGGGTCGCTCCGTGAGACGCGTGAGCCGTGCCACGTACGGCCCATTAGGGTGACGGTATGTCGGCGACGCGCTACACCTATCTCGGCCCCGAAGGCACCTTCACCGAGGCCGCTCTCCGCACGCTGCCGGAGGCGGCCACCCGGGAGCTCGTCCCGATGGTGTCCGTGCCCGCCGCGCTGGACGCGGTCCGCACCGGCGAGGCCGCGGCGGCGCTCGTGCCGATCGAGAACTCGGTCGAGGGCGGCGTCACGACCACCGTCGACGAGCTCGCCAAGGGCGCGCCGCTGATGATCTACCGCGAGGTGGTCCTGCCGATCACCTTCGCCCTGCTCGTGCGCCCCGGCACCGAGCTCAAGGACATCAAGACGGTGACCGGCCACCCGGTGGCCCAGCCGCAGGTGCGCAACTGGCTCGCGGACCGGCTCCCGGACGCCCTGTGGGAGTCGGCGGCCTCGAACGCGGACGGTGCGCGGCTCGTCCAGGAGGGCCGCTTCGACGCCGCCTTCGCCGGGGAGTTCGCGGCGGCGACGTACGGTCTGGTGCCGCTGGTCAGCGACATCCACGACGCGGCGAACGCCGCCACCCGCTTCGTCCTCGCGGGGCGCCCGGCCCGGCCCGCGGCGCCGACGGGTGCCGACAAGACCTCGATCGTCATCTGGCTGGGTGACGACCATCCCGGCGCCCTGCTCGAACTGCTCCAGGAGTTCGCCGTACGGGGCGTCAACCTGATGCGGATCGAGTCCCGCCCGACCGGCCAGGGCATCGGCAACTACTGCTTCTCGGTGGACGCCGAGGGGCACATCACCGACCGCCGCGTCGGCGAGGCGCTGATGGGCCTCAAGCGCATCTGCCCCCAGGTGCGCTTCCTCGGCTCCTATCCGCGGGCCGGGATGACGCCGGCCGACGTGGGCGAGCTGCGGGCCGGTACGTCGGACGCGGAGTTCCTCGCGGCGTCCGACTGGTTGACGCGCTGCCAGGACGGCCGTTTCTAGCCACCTCCAGCTTCCGGCCCCGGCCACCGACGGCTCGCGGACGCCCGCGACCGCCCCCGGACGCCATTCCTACCTGCAGATTTACGTTGTCCACAAAAGTTATCCACAGGCACGCATCTCGACCTGGGGACAAGTCGACAACGAGGTGTGACATGGTCGACATATCGGTCGACAGCCCCCAAGTGCGTCCACAGTCCCGCACGTCACCCCTCGTCCACTCTTTTCCCTTGATCAACTCTTTGGAGCGAACCTTTTCCACTCGAAAGTGGGTGGGCGGTTTGGGAAGGGATTCCTTCGTCGCACTTGCGGCTTTCGGAATGCCCTCTTCCGGCGTCCACAGATCTTTCGCACACCCTGTGGATAACTATCCCGAGGTGACCATTCCTGTGGACAACCGGAGTGGACAGCGGGCCCAAGTCCCGCCCCGCACACGGAATTCGGGTCAAGGCGCCGTGCGCGGTCTGCCCCATTTCAGGGAAGGCGCCCCTTTTATTGACCGCGCTTCAGCGGAGGTGCGCGAGCGTGCGGCAGAAGGCTTTTCGGCCGCTCGCGACCGCTCCCCGCAATCTTCGATCTTGGAATTCACATTCCGGCAAACCGGGCATAACGTACGGGCGGGAATATGGAGTCGTAGGCCCGAACCGCACACCGGTAGCCTTGAGGGGTGATTGACCTTCGCCTGCTCCGTGAGGACCCCGACCGTGTTCGCGCCTCCCAGCGCGCCCGTGGAGAGGACGTCGAGCTCGTCGACGCCCTGCTCTCCGCCGATGAGCGGCGCAGGTCGTCCGGCGTCCGCTTCGACGAGCTGCGCTCCGAGCAGAAGGCGCTCGGCAAGCTGATCCCCAAGGCATCGCCCGAGGAGAAGCAGGAGCTCCTGAAGAAGGCCGGCGAGCTCTCCGCCGCCGTCAAGGCCGCGGACGCCGCGCAGGACGAGGCCGACGAGGAGACCAAGCGCCTTCTCGGCAAGCTCGGCAACATCGTCCACGAGGACGTCCCGGTCGGCGGCGAGGAGGACTTCGTCGTCCTCGACACGATCGGCACCCCGCGCGACTTCGCGGCCGAGGGCTTCGAGCCCAAGGACCACCTGGAGCTCGGCGAGGCGCTCGGCGCCATCGACGTCGAGCGCGGCGCCAAGGTCTCCGGCTCGCGCTTCTACTACCTGACCGGCGTCGGCGCCCTCCTGGAGCTCGCCCTGGTCAACGCGGCGATCGCGCAGGCCACGGAGGCCGGGTTCATCCCGATGCTGACGCCCTCGCTGGTCCGCCCGCGCGCCATGGAGGGCACGGGCTTCCTCGGCCAGGCCGCGGAGAACGTGTACCACCTGGAGAAGGACGACTACTACCTGGTCGGCACCTCCGAGGTCCCGCTCGCGGCGTACCACATGGACGAGATCATCGACGCCGACAAGCTCCCCCTGCGGTACGCGGGCTTCTCGCCCTGCTACCGCCGCGAGGCGGGCACGTACGGCAAGGACACCCGCGGCATCTTCCGCGTCCACCAGTTCGACAAGGTCGAGATGTTCTCCTACGTCGACCCCGCCGACGCCGAGAACGAGCACAAGCGCCTCCTGGAGTGGGAGAAGCAGTGGCTGACCGGTCTCGGGCTGCCCTTCCAGGTGATCGACGTGGCGACGGGTGACCTCGGCGCCTCGGCCTCGCGCAAGTTCGACTGCGAGGCGTGGATCCCCACCCAGGGCAAGTACCGCGAGCTGACCTCCGCGTCGAACTGCGACGGCTTCCAGGCCCGCCGCCTGTCCATCCGCTACCGCGACGGCAAGAAGGTCCAGCCGCTCTCCACGCTGAACGGCACGCTCTGCGCCGTCCCGCGCACGATCGTGGCGATCCTGGAGAACCACCAGCAGGCCGACGGCTCCGTGGTGGTGCCCGAGATGCTGCGTCCGTACCTCGGGGGCCGAGAGATCCTGGAGCCCGTCGCCAAGTGAGCCAGCCAGCTCCCCGCACACCGTCCTTCCCGTACAAGCTGGTCGCGACCGACCTCGACGGGACGCTGCTGCGGTCCGACGACTCGATCTCGGACCGCACGCGCGACGCCCTCGCCGCGGCCACCGCGGCGGGTGCGGCGCACATCGTCGTCACCGGTCGCGCGGTGCCGTGGACGCGGCACATCCTCGACGACCTCGGTTACGACGGGATAGCGGTGTGCGGGCAGGGCGCGCAGGTCTACCACGCGGGTGAGCACCGGCTGCTCACCTCCGTGACGCTCGACCGGCAGCTGGCGGGCCTGGCCCTCGCGAAGATCGAGGCGGAGATCGGCCCGCTGGCCCTCGCCGCAAGCCGCGACGGCATCGACGGCGAGGTCCTGGTCGGCCCGGGGTACGCGGTCCAGGAGGGCCCGCTCCCCGTCATCACCATGACGGACCCGTCCGACCTGTGGTCGGCCCCGCTGAACAAGGTCTACATCCAGCATCCCGGCCTCGGTGACGACGCCCTCGCGGCCGTGGCGCACCAGGTGGCCGGGGACCTGGTCGGCGTGACCATGGCCGGTGATGGCATCGTCGAGCTGCTTCCGCTCGGCCTCACCAAGGCCACCGGTCTCTCCCTCGCGGCCCGCCGTCTGGGCGCGAAGGCCGTGGACACGATCGCCTTCGGCGACATGCCCAACGACATCCCGATGTTCGCCTGGGCCGCCCACGGCGTGGCCATGGCCAACGCCCATGAGGAGCTCAAGTCGGTCGCCGACGAACTGACGGCGTCGAACGAGGCGGACGGCATCGCCCTGGTCCTGGAGCGGCTGCTCGGCCGCTAGTCTCCCGCTCACTCCTCTCCGGCCAGCGTCAGGGAGCGGAGCTTCTGGCCCGCGTACCAGGTGGCGACGGCGGTGACGGCGATCAGGAGGGCCGTCGCCGTCGGCAGGCCGACATCCGACGTGATCAGATCGCCCTCTCCGACCTTCTGGGCCACCGCGAGGGACCACTGCTGGACGCTGAGCGTGCGCGCACCGGCCACGAGCGACCCGAACAGGGCCTCCCAGACCAGGGCATAGACCAGGCCGAAGACCACCGCGTGCCGGGTGACCGTGCCGAGCAGCAGGAATATCGCGGCGTAGGTGATGGAGGCGACCAGCGCCGCGACCGTGTAGGCCACGGCTATCTGCTGGCCGTTGCCGTTCAGGATCATGCCCGCGATGAAGGTGGGGATCGCCGAGAAGGCCATGGTCACGGCGATGGCGACGATCAGCTTGGTGAAGATGATCGTGGGCCGCTTGACGGGCTTGGAGAGCAGATAGACCACGGAGCCGTCGTCGATCTCGGGGCCGATGGCGCCGGTGCCCGCGATGACGCCGATGATCGGCACCATGGTGGCGAGCGCGAAGCCGCCGAGGACGTCGACGGCCACCTGGTCGTCCGCGCCGCTGAAGCCGCGCACCGCACCGACGATGACGACCAGCAGTACGGGCAGGGCGAAGAGGATCAGTGCCCGGCGGCGGCCGAGCAGGGCCCGGTAGGTGAGCCGGGCGACAGTGGGGTCGTACATGAAAGGCTCCCTTCAGGCCGCGACGAGGTAGGAGAAGACCGACTCGAGGGACTCGTCCGAGGGCGAGACCGTGAGCAGCCGGATGCCGTGCTCGCGGGCGACGCGGGGCAGCAGCGTGGTGAACCGTCCGAAGTCGACCGCCTGGATGCGCAGCGCGCCCTCCTTGAGATCGACCTCGATTCCGGCCGTGGACGGGTCGGCGATCAGCGCGGCGGCCAGGGCACGGTCGTCGCTGGAGCGGATCAGATAGCGGTGGGGCCGGTCGGTCATCAGGCGGCGGATCCTGCGGAAGTCGCCGCTCGCCGCGTGCCGCCCGGCGACGATCACCTCGATGTGCGAGGCGAGCTGCTCGACCTCTTCGAGGATGTGCGAGGAGAACAGGACGGTGCGTCCCTGGTCTCCCATGGACCGCAGCAGCTCCATGAGCTGCATGCGCTGGCGCGGGTCCATGCCGTTGAACGGCTCGTCGAGCAGCAGCACCGCGGGGTCGTGGACCAGGGCGGAGGCCATCTTCACGCGCTGGCGCATGCCCTTGCTGTACGTGGAGATCTTCCGGTCCTGCGCGTACTCCATGTCGACCGTGGCGAGCGCCTTCTTCGCGGCCCGCTCGTCCAGACCGTGCAGCTCGGCATTGGCGACGACGAACTCGCGGCCGGTGAGGAAGTCGTACATCGCCTCGCGCTCGGGGACGATGCCGATGTCCTTGTAGATCTCCTCGTTGCGCCAGATCGGCCTGGCATCGAGCGTGACGCTGCCGGTGGAGGGGGCGAGGAAGCCGCCCATCATGTTGATCAGGGTGGACTTGCCCGCACCGTTCGGACCGAGGAGGCCCGTGACTCCGGGGCCGATGTTCATGGTGATGTCGTTGACCGCCACCACGTTGCCGAACCAGCGGGACGTGTGGTCGATGCTGATGGTGGTCATGAGAGGCCGACCTTTCGGTAGCGGCGCATCAGCGCGCCGTAGCAGCCGGCGATGAGGCCGATGACGACGAGTACATAGATGACGCCCACCCCGGACGAGGGCCCTTCTCCGCCGGGGAAGGCGGAGGCCGCGCCGAGGAACGCCGTCTGCACGCCGTCGATGAGCGTGATGGGCGAGAAGAGGCCGAGCCAGGCGATGGCGTCCGTGCTGCCCTGTTCGTAGGCGATGGCCTGGACGGTGGAGACCGCTCCGTAGGTGATGGTCAGGACGGCGATGACGGCCGCGATGCCGAAGCCGCGGCGGGGCGTGACCGCCGAGATGACGAGCGCTATGCCGGAGAAGAGGAGCGAGAGCAGGGCCACGGAGACCAGGCCTTGGCCGAAGCCCTTCGTCTGGTCGAGGAAGTCCAGCTTGGCGAGGAGCGCCCCCGCGTAGAGCACGAGCAGCGGTGCTGCGGTGAGGACGAAGAGGGCGGAGGTCATGGCGGCGAACTTCGCCAGGACATAGTCACCACGCTCGATGGGACGTGAGAAGTACAGGGGCACTGTTTTGAAGCGCAGGTCGCGGGAGACGGTCTGCGGTGCCTGGGCGGCGAGGAAGAGACTGATGACGGCCTGCATCACGATCGCGTAGCGCGTGTAGTCGACGGGGAGGTCCTTGGCCTTGGTCGCCACGGCGACCGCCACCATGATCGCGGCCGGGAGGCAGATCACCGCGAACAGGATCATGGGCAGGACCTTGGACTTGGCGGAGCGTCCGAGTCCGTACGCGCCGCGCAGGCTCTGGGAGAAGAGCGAACGGCGGGCATAGGCGCGGCCGAGCCGCGGTCCGTCGTAGTCGCGGTAGCCGATGTTGTGGATCTGGGTGGACTCAACGCTCATCGCGCCCGCCTCCTGTCTGCTGTGCGGCCGCGGTCGGGACCGCCGCGGGGCCGGTGGCGGCTCCGGGCCGCTCCGTGTCCGCGGTGTCCCGGTCCTTGAAGACCTCCGCGATGTGGTGCCTGCGCTGTTCCATCCGGACCAGGCCGAGGCCGAGGTCGGCCACGAGGTCGCGCACCAGGTCGTACGTCTCCTCGCCCTCGGCGGTGAGCAGGACCGTGTGGCCCGCGCCGGGCAGTTCGCCACCGGTCTCGGTCTCTATGCCGCGCTCGCGCAGGGCTTCCCGCAGCGCACCCGTGCCGTCGGGGCGTGCGTCGGAGTCGGTGACCTCGACGGCGAGCGTCGTGGTGGTCTGGGTGAAGTCCGTGGTGGAGCTGGACCGCAGGAGCTTGCCGCCGTCGATGACGACGACGTGATCGCAGGTGCGCTCCAGCTCACCGAGGAGGTGGGAGGTGACGAGGACCGAGATGCCGAAGTCGGTGTGGACACGGCGGATGAGGCCGAGCATCTCGTCGCGGCCGACCGGGTCGAGGCCGTTGGTCGGCTCGTCGAGGAAGACGAGCTGCGGGTCGTGCACCAGGGCCTGGGCGAGCTTGACGCGCTGCTTCATGCCCGTCGAATAGCCCCCGATGGGGCGGTACCTCTCCTCGTAGAGCCCGACGTGGCGCAGGGTGTCCGCGGTGCGCTCGCGGGCCGCGGTGGGCGGGAGTCCGGACATGCGCGCCATGTGCACGACGAACTCGGTGGCCGAGACGTCGGGCGGCAGACAGTCGTGCTCGGGCATGTACCCGACGCGCTCGCGGATCTGACCGCCGCTGGTGGCGACGTCGAGGCCGAGCACGGCGGCGCTGCCCTCTGTGGCGGGGGACAGGCCCAGCAGGATCTTGATCAGTGTGGACTTGCCGGCTCCATTGGCTCCGACGAGTCCGGTCACACCGGGCCCGATATCCATGGAGAGCCGGTCAAGCGCGGTCACCCTCGGGAACCGCTTGCTCAGGCTTTCGGTCGCGATCACAGTCACGCTTCGACGGTAGTGGCGCGGGCCACACGGGTCGTCAGACCACGGTCCTGTGCTGCTCTCACTCTGGAGTATTAGGGGCCCGTAGGGGTCATACGCAGGTCGTTCCCTGGGGGAACTTCCGGACCTGTCCCGGAGGGTCCGGCCGAACTCTTGACGTAGCCGCCGCGCATTGTCACATTCATCAGTGTCAAGTTACGGGCGCGTACGGCGATGGGCTGGCACGGGCCCGGAAGGCGCGGGCCGGACACGGGACGGACGGTGGCATGACCACAGGAGGAGCGAGCGAACTCCCCGCCGAGCTGCGGGGGTTCAGAGCAGTGCAGGCCCTCGCGTATGAATGCGCGGAGGCCGTCGCGGCCCAGCTCAGGCCGGGAGTGACGGAGCGCGAGGCCGCCCGGATGCAGCGCGCGTATCTGCGCGAGCGGGGGGTGCGGGACTGGTTCCACCTGCCCTTCGCCTGGTTCGGGGACCGCACGGCGTTCACGGGCTTCCGGGTGCCGCTCCAGTTCTTCCCCACGAACCGCGCGCTGGAGCCGGGGATGCCCTTCATCCTCGACATGGCCCCGGTGTACAAGGGCTGCACGGCCGACGTCGGTTATTCGGGCTGCCTCGGGCTCAACCCCGTGCACGACAAGCTCCTCGCCGACCTGGAGGCCCACCGCGAGCTCATCCTGCGCGAGGTGCGCGAGCGCCGGCCGCTGCGCGAGATATATGAGGACGTGGACCGCCTCATGGTCCGCCAGGGCTATGCCAACCGCCACCGCGCCTATCCCTTCGGCGTCATCGCGCACAAGGTGGACCGGGTCAAGGAGCGCCGCCTGTCGCCGCACCTCTTCGGGTTCGGCACCCAGTCGCTGAAGGGGCTCGCGAGCGACGCGCTCCATGGCCACCGCGACGGCTGGTCGCCGCTGTGGTCCCCGTACAAATTCTCCGACCACCCGCCCCGGCAGGGGCTCTGGGCGGTCGAACCGCACCTCGGCTTCCGGGGTACGGGCGCGAAGTTCGAGGAGATCCTGGTCGTCACCGACTCCAGGGACCCCGAGGAGAGCGCGTTCTGGCTGGACGACGATCTGCCGCATGTGCGGCGCTGGGCTGAGGAGAGGGCCGCCGCATGACGACCGGAGCAGAGATCCCGGGCACGAAGGGCAGCGAGAACCGCACGGGCGGCGAGGGGAGTGAGGGCGCCGGGGGGCTCGCGGGCGCGCGCGAGCGGTGGGTGCGCACGGGCGGCGTGGAGCTGTGCGTCGCCGAGCTGGGCGACCCGGACCGGCCCACGGTCGTCCTCGTCCACGGCTATCCGGACTCCAAGGAGGTCTGGACCGAGGTCGCGGGGCGCCTCGCGGACGACGGCGGCTTCCACGTCGTGCTGTACGACGTGCGCGGGCACGGCAGGTCGACCGCGCCGAAGCCGCTGCGCGGGGGCTTCACCCTGGAGAAGCTGACCGATGACTTCGTGGCGGTGATCGACGCGGTCAGCCCGGACCGGCCGGTGCACGTGGTCGGGCACGACTGGGGTTCGGTGCAGTCCTGGGAGTTCGTCACGGTCAAGCGCACCGAGGGCCGCATAGCCTCCTTCACCTCGATGTCGGGTCCCTCGCTCGACCACTTCGGCCACTGGATCAAGAAGCGCGTGTCCCGGCCGACCCCGCGCAGGGTGGGTCAACTGCTCGGCCAGGGCGCCAAGTCCTGGTATGTGTACATGCTGCACACGCCGGTCCTCCCCGAGCTTGCCTGGCGCGGCCCGCTCGGCAAGCAGTGGCCGAAGATCCTCCAGCGCATGGAGAAGGTCCCGGCGGGCGGCTATCCGACGCCGTCGCTCCCCCAGGACGCGGCGCACGGCGCCTGGCTCTACCGCGACAACGTCCGGGCGAGGCTGCGCAGGCCGCGCGCCGATGCCTACGCCCACGCGCCCGTGCAGCTCATCACGCCCTCGGGCGACATGTTCCTGTCCGAGCGTCTCTATGACGAGCTGGAGTCCTGGGCGCCGCACCTTCTCCGCCGCACCCTGCCGGCCAAGCACTGGGTGCCCCGCACCCGCCCCGACCAGCTGGCTTCCTGGATAACCGAGTTCGTGACGTCCAACGAAGACGGCGTGACCTCCCCCGACCGCCGGGCCACGGGGAAGTACGCCGACCGGTTCGGCGGTCAGCTCGTCCTGATCACGGGGGCGGGCAGCGGCATCGGACGGGCCACGGCCTTCGCGTTCGCCGAGGCCGGGGCGCGGGTGGTGGCCGTCGACCGGGACGCGGAGAGCGCGGCCCGCACGGCGGAGATGGCCCGGCTCGTCGGCGCCCCCGAGGCGTGGGGCGAGACCGCCGACGTCTCCGACGAGCAGGCCATGGAGAAGCTCGCCGAAAAGGTCGCGAGGGAGTACGGCGTCATCGACGTCCTGGTGAACAACGCGGGCATCGGCCTCTCCGGCTCCTTCCTCGACACCAGCACCGAGGACTGGAAGAAGGTCCTCGACGTCAATCTGTGGGGCGTCATCCACGGCTGCCGGCTCTTCGGCCGGCAGATGGCCGAGCGCGGCCAGGGCGGCCACATCGTCAACACCGCGTCGGCGGCGGCTTTCCAGCCCTCGAAGGCGCTGCCCGCTTACAGCACGTCCAAGGCGGCGGTCCTCATGCTCAGCGAGTGCCTGCGCGCGGAGCTGGCGGGCCAGGACATCGGGGTCTCCGCGATCTGCCCCGGCATCGTCAACACGAACATCACCTCGACCGCGCGCTTCGCCGGGGTCGACGCCGAGGAGGAGAAGCGCCGCCAGAAGCGCAGCTCCCGGCTCTACGGCCTGCGCAACTACCCCCCGGAGAAGGTCGCCGACGCGGTCCTGCGGGCCGTCGCCAGGAACCAGGCGGTGGTGCCCGTCACCCCGGAGGCCCGCGGCGCCCACCTGATGTCCCGCTTCGCGCCCAGGGCCCTGCGCGCGATCGCCCGGTTGGAGCCACCGCTGTGAGCCCCGACAAGGAGACCGGCCCCCGGGCCGACGAGCACCACGGAGGCGGGCGCCACGAAGGCGGGCACTACGAAGGCGGGCACTACGAAGGCGGGCACTACGAAGGCGGGCGCCACGGAGGCGGGCGTCACGGAGGCGGGCACTACGCGCGGTCGCCTTCGACATGTACCAGCACTGCGGCGGCACGGGCCTGCCCCGCTATGCCCGCCGCCTCGCGGGCATGACGGTCACCGCACCCGTGATGCTCTGCCTGTGGATATGGGGCACGGCCCATCTGCTCCGCCACGACCCCCGACTCGCGGGCCGAGCGCGGTACTCACTGGCCGAGCACAACAGGGCGGTGGGCAAGGGCCTGCTGCCCGCCTGGGGCGAGATCGGCAGGGCGATACCCCGCTATCTGCGGCGGTCGTACCATCCCTCGCAGGAGGGCTCGCCGCGCAGGGCGGTCGAGTATCTCGCGCGGTCGCCCGCGGCACGGGCGGCGGCGGGCGCGGTGGGCCGGGCGGCCATCGCCTGGCACGAGCACGACGGAGGGCGGGGAGCGTGGAGCACACGGAACCCACGGAGCACGGGGCCGAGTACCGCATCGAGGACCTGGCCCACCACAGCGGCGCCACGGTCCGCACGATCCGGGCCTACCAGGACCGCGGGCTGCTCCCCCGCCCGGAGCGCCGCGGCCGGTCCAATGTGTACGGCGACGCCCACCTGGCCCGGCTGCGGCAGATCGCGGACCTGCTGGACCGTGGGTACACCCTGGCCTCCATCAAGGAGCTTCTGGAGGCGTGGGACACCGGCCGGGGGCTCGGCGGGGTGCTCGGGCTCGCGGTGGAGGTGGACGGCCCCTGGACGGACGAGAAGGCCGACCGGATCTCGCGGGCCGAGCTGGACGCGGCCTTCGGCGGCGTGCCGGACGAGGAGGCGGTGGCGGACGCGATCGCGCTCGGGGTGCTGGAGCCGCTGCCGGGCCGGACGGACGAGTTCCTCGTACCGAGTCCGCAAGAGCTGGCTGTGGCGGTCGAGTTGCATGCCGCGGGCGTCCCGCTGTCGGCGATCGCGGCGCATTTGCGGGAGTTGCGGGGTCAGGTCGAGCACATAGCGTCCCGTTTCCTTGAGTTCACGACAGAGCATGTCTTCGCGCGGTATCTCGGCAGCCATCCGCCGACCGAGGCCGACGCGGCCGAGGCCGCCGATCTCGTACGCCGCCTGAGGCCGCTCGCGCAGCAGTCGGTGGACGCGGAACTGGCGCGTGCGATGCGGCTGTTCGCGACGCGGCACCTGCGTCAGCACCTGGACCCCGGCCAGGCCGACCGACAGCCGGGGAAGGAGGCGACTGTCTCTCTGCCGGTGGACACAATGCGGGCCGTCGAAGCGATGGTTGGCGTGGAGCATGCCGCCGCTTTCATCACAGCCGCCGCTGAACGGGAGGTGCAGGCACGGCGCTTGGACGCATTGGCAGCAACAGAACTAGAAGCGCGTGCACTTGGACAAAAGCCCTAAATGGAAGGCGAGTTATCCACAGAATCCCCAAATACCCTGTGGAAAACCAGAGTTGTTGTGGATCAAACCTGTGCACTCGATTTCGTGGTTGAAAATTGGGTGGACGAAAATCAAGTGCGCGGAGAACGGTTGCCCGTGACGCTGAAGGCATGAGAGAAGGACCCCCCGCTCCGGACGAGCGGCGCACCGTGAAGGTGTCGAAGTACCTGTCCAAGCATCTGCGCCACGATCCGGGACGGATCGGGCTCACGCTCGACGCCCACGGCTGGGTGGAGATCGACGTGCTGCTCGCCGCCGCTGCCGCGCACCGCTTCCCGTTCAGCCGGGCGGAGCTGGACCATGTGGTGGCCGTCAACGACAAGCAGCGCTTCGCCGTCGAGAACGGCCGCATCCGGGCCAGCCAGGGCCACTCCGTCGCCGTCGACCTCGACCTGCCTCCGGCGACCCCGCCCGCGTACCTGTTCCACGGCACCGTAGCGCCGCGCCTCGACGCCATCAGGTCCGAGGGGCTGCGGCCGATGAACCGGCACGCCGTGCACCTCTCGGCGGACCGCGGGACCGCCGAGCGCGTGGGGGCCCGGCGCGGGCGTCCCGTCGTCCTGTCCGTCGACGCCGGGGCGCTCCACCGCGACGGCCATGTCTTCCGGATCAGTGCCAACGGAGTGTGGCTCACCGCCGCGGTCCCGCCCGCGTACCTCCGCTTCCCCGGCGCCCGCTGACTCTGGTGAGCCGGGTCCCGGGCCCGCGCGGACGTACCGCCCTCCCCGGCCCCTGAGCCGCGCCGCACCCCTCCGACCAGGCATGATCGTGACCATGGAGCACCTGCACAGCAACGAGGCGGCCGTCGGCGCCCTGCGCGAGATCGCCC
Organism: Streptomyces flavofungini; assembly: GCF_041028215.1. Taxonomy (GTDB): domain Bacteria; phylum Actinomycetota; class Actinomycetes; order Streptomycetales; family Streptomycetaceae; genus Streptomyces; species Streptomyces flavofungini_B. The sequence goes on along the minus strand of NZ_JASKYR010000044.1, from coordinate 1,455 downwards.
GTGAGTACAACCGGGAGATCGAGGTCACGCACGACATCGGCGCCGATCTGACGACGCGCCGCTCCGCCGCGGGCCTCGGTGTGACCACCGACCCGGACGGGTCGCTGCCGCATGAGGCGTTCGCCGAGTTCGGCGGCTCGCCCCGGGTCTCGGTACGTCTCTACCCCGAGGACGACGGTGACGCCGACGCTCTGATCACCGTCGAGGACGTCGAGTGCCACGACATCCCGCGCGACCAGGTGCCCGCCTTCGTGCGCTCGGTCTTCGGCGGCCTCGCCCACGTCAGGGCCAAGCGGTTCCCGCCCGGCTACCGCCTGATCGTGCCGCTGCCCGGCGACAAGGCGCACAAGGAGTACATCCCGATGGTTCTGCTCACCCCCTGGCTCAGCTCCCGGGTCCGCTGAACGACCGCCCTGCCGACCGGCATACGCTCGGGCGCATGAACCTGCGTCTGAGCACCGTGATCCTCCCCGTCCGCCGCTGGCACGAGGGAGGCAGGGAGCGCTGGCAGCGCGCGGAGGAACTCGGGTTCCATACCGCGTACACCTATGACCACCTCTCCTGGCGGAGCTTCCGTGACGGCCCCTGGTTCGGTGCCCTGCCCACGCTGACCGCCGCCGCGAGCGCGACCGAGCGGCTGCGCCTCGGCACCCTCGTCACCTCGCCCAACTTCCGGCACCCGGTGACCCTCGCCAAGGAGCTGATCACCCTCGACGACGTGTCGGACGGGCGGATCACCCTCGGCATCGGCGCGGGCGGCAACGGCTTCGACGCGACGGCGCTGCGGGCGAGCGACGAGGAGCCCTGGACGCCCCGGGAACGGGCCGACCACTTCGGCGAGTTCCTGCCCCTTCTCGACCGGCTGCTCACCGAAGACGTCGTCTCGCACGACGGAACGCACTACTCCGCCACCGAGGTGCGGAACATCCCCGGCTGCGTGCAGCGCCCCCGGCTGCCCTTCGCGGTCGCCGCGACCGGGCCGCGCGGGCTGCGTCTCGCCGCGCGGTACGGACAGGCCTGGGTCACCACGGGCGACCCGAAGCTCTTCGAGAACGGCACCCCGGAGCAGTCACTTCAAGCCATCCGTGGACAGGCCGAGAAGCTCGCCGCGGCATGTGCCGAGATCGGCCGCGATGTCTCCGAAGTCGACAAGATCCTTTTGACCGGATTCACGCCCGACCGGCCCCTCGACTCCTTCGACGCCTTCGTCGACTTCGCCGGTCACCACGCTGAGCTGGGCTTCAACGAGATCGTTCTGCACTGGCCGCTGCCGGACACCTGCTTCGCGGCGGACGAGAAGGTCTTCGAGCGGATCGCCCTGGAGGCGTCGGGCCAGCTGAACACCGGCCCGATCAAGTCCTGACGGCTCTCAGATGTGCGCCCCAGCGCACGCCCGTGCACCTGTGTGCGGGACAATCGATGGCGTGACCTCAGCTACCCCAGGGCCCCAGACCC
>NZ_JASKYR010000439.1:0-6466 GCF_041028215.1 Streptomyces flavofungini | reverse complement strand
GTCTCGGTGCGGGACATCATCCGCTGCTGGGCGCCCGACCGGCCGGCTCCCCTTCTGGGGGGCSGSCCCGCCGCCGTTTCCTCACCCCGTCAACTGGGCCGCCGCGCGCCGGTCGGGCGCCCAGCAGCGGATGATGTCCCGCACCGAGACGATGCCGGTCGGTTCGTTGCCGTCCATGACGATCAGGTGCCGGAAGCCGCCGTGGGCCATGGCGTCCGCGGCTTCCTCCAGGGTCCACGCCGGGGCGGCGAAGACGACCTCGGTCGTGGTGTGCGTACCGGCGATCTCCTGGTCGGGGCTCTGGCCGAGGGCGAGTGAGTTGAGGACGTCGCGCTCGGTCAGGATGCCGAGGCCGTAGGTGTCGGGGTCGAGGACGACCGCCGCGCCGACGTGGCGCGCGGACATCAGCCTGGCCGCCTGGCGCAGGGTGTGGGTGGGGCCGATGGTGAGGACCACCGTGCTCATGGCGTCGCTGACGAGCATGGGCGTGAGCCACCTCCTTGGTGGAACCGAGACCTCCCGGTGGGCGAAGGATTGCCTCCGCTACCTGCTGGAGAACGATTTCACAAGTTCACAAGTGGGGGGACTCATAGAGTCGCAGCCAAGCCGGGCCGCAACAAGGGGGCGGATGCGGTCAGTTCGGGGAGCGCGAGGGCCCGCCTGATCAGCGCTGGCTCAGGTGACCGAGCAGCTCGTCGTGGAGCAGGCCGTTCGACGCCGCCGCGTCGCCGCTGTGCGGGCCCGGCCTGCCGTCGAGACCGGTGAAGGAGCCGCCCGCCTCCGTCACCACGATCGAGGTCGCCGCCATGTCCCAGAGCGAGAGCTCGGGCTCGGCGCAGATGTCCACGGCACCCTCGGCCACCATCATGTACGGCCAGAAGTCCCCGTACGCCCGGGTGCGCCACACCGACCGCGTGAGGTCCAGGAAGCCGCCCAGGCGCCCCCGCTCCTCCCAGCCGGTGAGCGAGGAGTACGCGAAGGAGGCGTCGGCGAGCCGGGAGACCTTCGAGACCTGGAGCCGGGTGGCGGAGGTGAGGCTGCGCCCGGTGTAGGCGCCGCCGCCCTTCGCCGCCCACCAGCGGCGGCCGAGCGCGGGCGCGGAGACGACGCCGACCACCGGCTGATAGCCCCCCTCGCCCGCCTCCATCAGGGAGATCAGCGTGGCCCAGACGGGGACGCCGCGTACGTAGTTCTTGGTGCCGTCGATCGGGTCGATCACCCAGCGGCGCGGGCCCGTGCCCTCGACCCCGTACTCCTCGCCGAGGATCGCGTCGCGTGGCCTCGTGCGCTTGAGCGAGGAGCGGATCAGCTCCTCGGCCGCCTTGTCGGCCTCGCTCACCGGCGTCATGTCCGGCTTGGTCTCGACCTTGAGGTCGAGAGCCTTGAACCGGTCCATGGTCTGGGCGTCGGCGGCGTCGGCGAGGACATGGGCGAGACGCAGATCATCGTGGTAGTCGGGCATGCATGAACAGTATCGATCTCGAAAGTGACCGGCCACCACCCTCTGGCGGACGGGCTCGGCCACCTCGCGCCGAAGCTATTGACAGTGCCCCCGAGCGCGTCAACTCTGGCACCCGGAGCCGCTTCGGCCCGGGGAGGCGACGATGCCTGCGGCACGGGAATCCTTACTTGACGCGGCCTACACCGCGCTCGCCCGGCGATCCTGGCCGGGGGTCCGCATGGTCGACGTCGCGGCCGTCGCCGGGGTGTCCCGGCAGACCCTGTACAACGAGTTCGGCAGCAAGGACGGCCTCGCCCGCGCCCTGCTGAGGCGCGAGACGGACGGCTATCTGCACGGCGTCGAGCGCGCGCTCGCCGAGGAGCGCGAGCCCGCCGACCGGCTCGCCGCCGTGGCCGCCTGGACGGTCGGTGCCGCCCGTGGAAATCCCCTGGTGCGGGCCGCGCTCACCGGCTGCTGGGGTGAGCGTCTGCCCGCGCCGAGCCGGGTCGCCGGGTCCTCCTCGCCGGTGCCCGCGCAGCGCCGTGCCGACGCGGGGGTGCCGAACGCCGCTGAGCTGCTCGCCCTGGTGCGGGACCGGGCCGTGGTCGCGCTCGGCGGCCGGGGCCGGGCCAGGGAGCCCGACCTCGCCCTCGCCTGCGAGAGCGCGGTCCGCCTCGCCCTGTCCTACGTGGTCGCGCCCGCCGGGAACGACGACGACCCCGCGGAGCTGGTGCGCGGGGCCATCGGACGGTGGGTCGGGGCGGTGTAGGCCCGGTCGGTGCGGCCCGGTCGGTGCGGCCCGGTCGGTGCGGCCCGGTCAGTGGGCGGAGCCGGAGAGCTGGAGGCCGATCACGCCGATGATCACGAACGAGATCGAGACGATCTTCAGCGTGGAGACCAGGTCACCGAGGAAGACCATGCCGTAGATCGCGGTGCCCGCGGCGCCGATGCCCGTCCACACCGCGTACGCGGGCCCGACGTCCAGCTTCTTCAGGGCCAGCGTGAGCAGACCGAAGCTGCCGAGCGCGAAGCTGGCGAACGCGATCGTCGGCCAGAGCCGCGTGAAACCGTGGCTGAGCTTCAAGCAGACCGCGAAGCCGGTCTCCAGGATTCCCGCCACTATGACCAGCAGCCACGCCATGTCCACGCCTCCGCACTACGTTCGGTGACCGCTTCGCCCGGCCGAATCCGGCTTGGTGCGATTATGCCTTTACCGGGTGTGCGGAGCCGCAAACAACGGCGAGGTCAGTCCTCCTCGCGTCGCTCCCGGGTGGCGAGCAGCCGGCGCAGCGAGTACAGCCGCGCCGGGTCCGCGTGCCCGTCCGCCACCCAGGCGTCCAGGGCGCAGTCCTTCTCGTCGTGGCTGCACCCGCGCGGGCAGTCCGCCGTCCCCGGCTCCAGATCGGGGAAGGCGAGGATCACGCGCGAGGGGTCGACGTGGTTCAGCCCGAAGGACCGCACGCCGGGCGTGTCGATCACCCAGCCGTCCGCGCCCGCAAGCGGCAGCGCGAGCGCGGAGGTCGTGGTGTGCCTGCCGCGGCCCGTGACCGCGTTGACATGCCCGGTGGTGCGCCGCCGCTCCTCCGGCACCAGCGCGTTGACCAGCGTCGTCTTGCCCACTCCCGAGTGCCCGACGAAGGCCGTGACCTTGCCGTCGAGCAGCTCGTGGACGCGCGCGAGCTCCGCGCCGTCGGTGAACTCCTCGCGGCTGGTCACCACGTAGGGGATGTCGAGCGTCGCGTAGGTCTCCAGGAGCTTGTCCGCGGAGGCGAGGTCCGACTTGGTCAGCACCAGGACCGGTTCGAGACCGCCGTCGTACGCGGCCACCACGCACCGGTCGATCAGCCGCGGGCGCGGTTCGGGGTCGGCGAGTGCCGTGACGATGGCGAGCTGGTCGGCGTTGGCGACGACCACCCGCTCGTAGGGGTCGTCGTCGTCGGCGGTGCGCCGCAGGACGGAGGTGCGCTCGGCGATCCGCACGATCCGCGCGAGGGTGTCCTTCTTCCCCGAGAGGTCCCCGACGACGGCGACCCTGTCGCCCACCACGGCGGCCTTGCGGCCCAGCTCACGGGCCTTCATGGCCATCACGACCCGGTCCTCGACGAGGACTGTGAGACGCCCGCGGTCCACGGTGAGGACCATGCCCTCGGCCGCGTCCTCGTGCTTGGGCCTGATATGGGTGCGGGGGCGGTTGCCCTTGCGGTTGGGGCGGACGCGGATGTCGTCCTCGTCGGGGTTCTTGCCGTAGCGGCGCATGGTTCTCGATCCGCCCGTTCAGTTCCCGAGCATTCCGGTCCAGAGATCGGGGAAGTCGGGGAGGGTCTTCGCCGTCGTGCCGACGTTCTCGATCCGGACCCCCTCCACCGCGAGGCCGATGACCGCGCCCGCGGTCGCCATGCGGTGGTCGTCGTAGGTGTGGAAGACGCCGCCGTGCAGCGGGCGCGGGCGGATGTGCAGGCCGTCGGCGGTCTCGGTGACGTCGCCGCCCAGTTCGTTGATCTCCTTGGTGAGCGCGGCGAGCCGGTCCGTCTCGTGCAGCCGCAGATGGGCGACGCCGCGCAGCGTCGAGGGCGAGTCGGCGAGGGCCGCCACCGCCGCGATGCCCGGGGTCAGCTCGCCGACCTCGCCGAGGTCCACGTCGATGCCGTGGATCGACCCGGACCCGGTGAAGACGAGGCCCGCCTGCGTCAGTTCGCAGGAGCCGCCCATCTCGGTGAAGATCTCCCGCAGCGCGTCGCCGGGCTGCGTGGTGTGCGCGGGCCAGTCGGGGATGGTCACCGTGCCGCCGGTGACCAGGGCGGCGGCGAGGAACGGCTGCGCGTTCGACAGATCGGGCTCGACGGTCAGGTCACGGCCGAGCAGCGCGCCCGGGGTGACTCGCCAGACGTTGGGCTCGCCGCCCGCCTCGGGGGTGTCCACCTGGGCGCCGACCGCGCGGAGCATGTCGACGGTCATCCGGATGTGCGGCATGGAGGGCAGCGCGCCCCCGACGTGCCGCACCTCGACGCCCTGGTTGAAGCGCGGGGCCGAGAGCAGCAGGGCGCTCACGAACTGCGAGGAGGACGAGGCGTCGATCTCGACCGGGCCGCCGTCCAGGGCACCGGCGCCGTGCACCGTCAGCGGCAGCGCGCCGCGGTTGTCGTCGTCGATCCGGGCGCCGAGCACCCGCAGGGCGTCGATCACGCCGGTCAGCGGACGCTCGTACGAACGGGGGTCGCCGTCGAAGCGGATCGGGCCGTCGGCCAGGGCGGCGACCGGGGGCAGGAAGCGCATGACCGTGCCCGCGTTGCCGACGTCCACTGCGGCGGGGCCGCGCAGCCCCGAGGGAATGACCCGCCAGGCCTCGCCGGAGCCCTCCGGGGTGCCCGCCACGGTCGAACTCGACGAGACGGTCTCCTCGATGCCGACGCCCATCGCGCGCAGGGCGCCCGCCATGAGCAGGGTGTCGCGGGAGCGCAGCGGGCGGCGCAGCCAGCCGGGCTCGGCGGCCAGCGCGGCCAGGACGAGGGCGCGGTTGGTGACCGATTTCGAACCGGGGACGTGGACCGTCGCGGTGACGGCTCCGCTTGCGTGCGGGGCGGGCCAGAGGGCGGTGTTCGCCGGGGTTTCGGTCATGCCCTCACTTTAGTGGCTGGCGGGGGCGCCGCTCAGAGCCCGCGTCATACGCCGAGCAGCCACCGAGCGCCGCCCATCAGGGAGCAGAGGGAGACAGCGTGGAAGAAGAAGAGCCAGAGGCCCGCGGGGACGTGGGTGAGCCGGGCGAGCTGATCCGCGTCCGAGTCGCCCGCGCCGCCGCGCCTGCGCTTGGACTGGAGCTCGAAGGCGGGCCGCACACCGCCGAGGAGCAGGAACCACACCACCGCGTACGCGAAGGCCGCCTGCACCTCGGAACCGGTCAGCCAGGACACGAGCAGGAAGGCGCCGCCGGTGATCACGACCGTCAGGGCGCCGTAGGCGTTGCGGATCATCACCAGCATCGCGACGAGCAGCGCGGTGGCGATCCAGAGCAGCGCCGTGATGTGCCCGGCGCCGAGCAGTGCTGCGCCGCCGAGGCCGAGCAGCGGCGGGGCGGTGTAGCCCGCGGCGGCGGTCAGGATCATGCCGGGCCCGGTGGGCTTGCCGCGCGACACGGTCAGGCCCGAGGTGTCGGAGTGCAGCCGGATGCCGTCGAGGCGGCGCCCGGTGAGCAACGCCACAAGGCCGTGGCCGCCCTCGTGCGCGATGGTGATGGCGTTGCGGGCCACGCGCCAGACGCCGTGCGGCACGATGACGGCGAGCGCGACGACGCCGGTGGCTATGACGAGCCACTCCTCGGGCGCCGCCTGCGTGCCGAAGATCCGGTCCCAGAGGCCGGTCAGGCTGGCGTCGGCGGCGGTTTCGAATCCTTGGGCCATTGCTGGGACCGGCTCCTCTGGTCGTACGGGGTCTGGCAGTCTGGCACGTATGTGCGGACGGTATGCATCGAGTCGTGGACCCGAGGATCTCGCGGGGATCTTCGAGATCGAGAAGTACGAGCCGGAGGAGGCCCTGGCCCCCGACTTCAACGTGGCCCCCACCAAAGAGGTCTACGCGGTCCTCGACCGTCCCTTGAAAGACGCCGGTGACCCCCGTCCGGTTCGCCAGCTCCGCACCCTGAAGTGGGGCCTGGTCCCCTCCTGGTCCAAGACGCCCGAGGGCGGCGCCCGGATGATCAACGCCCGCGCCGAGACGGTCCACGAGAAGCCGTCCTACCGCCGCGCCTTCACCTCCCGGCGCTGTGTCATCCCGGCCGACGGCTACTACGAGTGGGTGACCGCGCCCGAGGAGCGGCAGCTGGAGGTCGAGGGCAAGAAGAAGAGGCCGCGCAAGCAGCCGTACTTCGTGACGCCCGCCGACGGCTCCGTCTTCGCCATGGCGGGCCTGTACGAGTTCTGGCGGGACAGGACACTTCCCGACGAGCACCCCCTCGCCTGGTGGGTGACCTGCACGGTGATCACCACCGAGGCCGAGACCGCCCCGCTGGGCGTCGCCCCCGCTGAGGGCCCG
>NZ_JASKYR010000438.1:0-7614 GCF_041028215.1 Streptomyces flavofungini | reverse complement strand
GTGTCCCCGCGGGGGCGGGAGGTAGCCGGAGCTCAGCAGGTAGGTGAGGTAGCGGTCCAGGAGCGCGGTGTCGACGGGCGGGCAGCTCAGTCCGCTGTCGCGCAGGGCGCGCTCGGTGTTCCGCCGCGACAGGCGCGGGAAGGTGTCCTCCAGGTACATCTCCTTGACCGTGATGTCGGCCTTGTTGCCCCGGTCCACGCACAGGGAGACGAAGGGGGCTGGTGGGGTTGCGGGCCACGTGCCGCACCAGCTCGTCCACCCACTGCCCGTAGGGCAGGCGGCGCAAGGTGTACCCGGCCGCCCGCATGCGGTCGAGGACGTCGCCGAGCAGGGCCGGGCGGGGGTTGGTCAGGTGGTAGGTGTGCCCGGTCGGCTCATGGGTCGCGATCCGTACGACGGCGGCGGCCAGGTGGTCGACGGGGACGAAGTCCATGGGCAGGGCGATGTCGGGGGCGAGACCCGTCTCCGCGACCATCTTGAACAGGGAGCAGATGGCTGTCTCGGTGTTGCAGGCGCCGCTGCGGGTGTCCCCGGTGACTTCGTAGGGGCGGTGGACGACGACGGGCAGGCCCGCGTCCGCCGCGTGCCGCAGCAGGCGTTCGCCGACCCACTTGCTCTCGGCGTAGCCCATGGTGAGCCGGTCGGCGTGGGCGAGTGCGGTGTGTTCGTCGACCGCGCGGACACCGGCCGTGCCGAAACCCGCGAGGACGGCGACGGTGGAGATGAAGTGCAGCGGGACACGGCGCGGGGCGGCGAGACGCACCAGTTCGCGGGTGCCCGCGACATTGGCGGCACGCAACGCGGAGTAGGGGTAGAGGAAGTTGACCTGGGCGGCGCTGTGCACGATGAGGTCGGCGTGCCGGGCGAGCCAGGCGGCCTGCGTGAGCGGCAGGCCGAGGCGCGGGGCGGTCAAGTCGTACGGGAAGGCCGCCACGCGCTCGGTGTCCGCGAGGCCGGGGTCGAGGCCGTAGTGGTCGAGGGTGGCACGGACGCGGCGCCGGGCGTGGTCGGCGTCGCGGGCGCGGACGGGGCAGTGGACGCGGGCGTCGGTGGTGCGCAGCAGCCGTTCGAGGAGAAACGCGCCGACGAAGCCGCTTGCGCCCGTCAGGAGGACGGTGCGGGGCCGTCGCGGGCATGGCGGTGGGCCGGTGGGCTCGGGCAGGGCGAAGCCCAGCTCCGCCTCGCGGTCGAAGTCGATGTCTTCACCGGCAGCGGGCGGCCCGGCTCCGTCGGTGACCCGTTGCACGGTGTGCGCGTAAGCGGCCAGTGTCGGCGCGGTCAGCAGGGAGCGCACGAGGCCGGTGCCGTGGACGGCGGGGAGTTCCAGGGCGCTCACGGTGCGGTTGACGACCTCGGCCGCCAGGAGGGAGTCGCCGCCGAGGGCGAAGAAGTCGTCCGCTTCGGTGGGGCTGATCCGCAGGACGGTCTCCCACACCAGGGCCAGGAGGCGGACCAGTTCGCCCTCGGCGCCGGGCACGCCGCCGTCCGGGGTGCGGGGCCCCGGGACGGTGGGCCCCGAGCGGGCGGCGGCCTCGGCCCGCAGCGCCGCCCGGTCCACCTTGCCCGCGGCGGTGACGGGAAAGCGGTCCACGACGGTCAGGTGCGGCAGCATCGGTCCTGGCAGCCACTGGGCGCAGTGCCGCCGCACCTGGTCCGGGTCGGGCGGTCGGCCGGTCCCGGCCGGGGTGAGGAAGCCGTGCAGCACCGCGCCGTCCGCCGACGGCTCGACGACGGCCTCCCCGACGTCGGGATGCGACCGGAGGTGGGCCTCGACCTCGTCGGGCTCCACACGGTGCCCGCGGATCTTGATCTGGCGGTCGCCGCGTCCCCGGTACTCAAGGACGCCGTCACCGCGGCGCGTCACGCGATCGCCCGTGCGGTACAGGCGGCGGCGCTCGGTGCGGGGGGTGTAGACGAAGCGCTGCGCGGTCAGCCGGGCGTCGTTGACGTAACCGAGGGCCAGGCCGTCGCCGCCGACGGCCAGTTCGCCGGTCTCACCGTCGGCCGCCTCGGTGCCGTCGGGGCGCAGTACGTGGCAGACCGAGGCTCCGTAGGGGCGTCCGATGGGGACGGTGGCCGCGTCGTCGGGCAGCCCGCGCACGCGGTGGAAGGTGGAGACCACGGCGTTCTCGGTGGGGCCGTAGAAGTTGACGACGGTGGTGTGCGGGCAGGCGGCGAGCACGGCGCGGGCGAGCCCGGCGTCCATGGCCTCGCCGCCCGCCGACACGAACCGCAGGCGGCTTAAGGCTGCGGGGGCCGAGCGGGCCATGTGGTGGAAGACGCTGGTGGTCAGGTAGGCGACGGTGACGCCGCGCAGCCGCTCGGCCAGGGCCGGGGGCGAGACCAGTTCCTCGCGGTCGATCAGTTCCAGGCGTGCGCCGCCGAGCAGCGCGTTCCAGATCTCGATGGTGGAGGCGTCCGAGGACAGGGCGTAGGCGTGCAGCACCACGTCGTCCGCGCCGGGCGGGGGCAGTTCGGGCTCGGACAGGGCGAGGCGGACCACGGCCCGGTGGGGCACGGCTACGGGTTTGGGGCGTCCGCTGGAGCCGGAGGTGAACATGACGTAGGCGCAGTCGCGGGCGTCCCCGGGGACGGGAGGCGGACCGGCGCGGGTGGCGTCGTCGGTGTCGTCGCCCTGGGCCGGGGTGGGGCCCAGCGCCTCCAGCGGGGGCAGGTCCACGCGGACCTTGACGCCGCGCAGGCGGCAGGCGCTGCCCGGCAGGACCACGATGGTGCGCACGTCCGCGTCCTCGGCCATGGCCCGCAGCCGGGCGGGCGGCAGACCGTCGTCCAGCGGCACATAGCAGCCCCCCGCCTTCAGGATGCCGAGCAGGCCGACCAGCGCCTCCAGGGACCGCCGTCCGCAGATGCCCACGGGTGTGCCGCGCCCTACGCCGCCGCGCACCAGGCGGGCGGCGAGCTCGTCGGAGGTGTGGCGCAGCCGGGCGTAGGTCAGTTCGCGGCCGTGGTGGCGGGCCGCGGCCGCCGCTCCGCGTTCGGCGGCGCGCGCGTCGAAGAGCTCGTGCAGACGCTGCTCGCGGGCACGGTCGTAGGCCGGGGTGGTCGCCCCGTCGGTGGTCGTGGACATAGCGTGATCACCTTCTTGAGTGCGGGCGGGCGGAGCGGCGCCGACCGGGTCAGGAGAACGCGGCGGCGAAGGCCGTGAAGTCCGCCGTGCGCCAGCGCTGGGGGCACATCCGGAAGGTGACGTCGTCCGCCAGCTGGTCCTGGGTGGCGCGCAGGTAGGCCTCGGCCTCGCCCTCGGGCAGGTAGTGATGGGCGGCGGCGCTTCTGGCCGCGGCGTCGGCCGGGTCCTGTTCCTCGACGACGGGGCCCTCCACACTGACGTAGCGGTAGGGGGGCCGCTCGTCCTGCACGCAGAGGCTGACGCGGCCCGCGGCGCGGATCAGCCGGGCCTTGGCGGTGTCCCGGCCCGTCTGGAGGATGACTTCGGCGCCCGGCTCGTACACGTACCAGACCGGTACGAGCAGCGGTGCGGTGGTGGGGCCGCCTCGGGTGTCGGCGACGCCCAGCACGCCGACGTGGACACCGGCGAGAAAGCGTTCACGCTCACGGCGGGTCATGGACAGGGACATGGAGGTCTCCCGGGAGGGTCGGTTCACGGACGTGTCCACCGCACGGGCAGCGACTGGGGCAGGGTGATGGCGTGGTACGGGTGCCAGACGACCGCGTCGGGGGGCACCGCGAGTCCGAGGTCCCCGGTCTCTTCGAGCAGCGTGCGCAGCGTCACCTCCGCCTGCAGGGCGGCGACGGACCTGCCGGGGCAGCGGTGACGGCCGTGGCTGAAGCGGAGGTGCGGGTTCTCCGGCCGGTCGATGTCCAGGCGCTGGGGATCGGGAAAGACGCGGGGGTCGTGGTTGGCCGCGTCGGTGGAGACGAGGACCAGCTCGCCGCGCCTGATGCGGACGCCGCCGACGGTGACGTCCTCGCGGGCGACGCGGGCCAGGCCGTCGCCGAGGAAGACGGTCCACCGCAGCAGTTCGTCCACGGCGCGCGGCATCAGTCCGGGCTCGGCGCGCAGTCGGTCCACCAGGTCCGGGTGGCGCATCAGCGCCGCGACCGCGGCGCCCAGGAAGGTGGCCGGGTTGCCGTACTGGGAGATGAGGAGGAACAGGAACAGATCCGCGATCTCCTCCTCGGCCAGGGTCCCCGCACGGTCGGCGGGACCGATCAGCTCGCCCAGCAGCCCTTCGCGCCGCCGCCGCAGACGCGGGAGCTGCGCCAGCATGTAGGTCTGGCCCGCCTCCCAGCACGCGGGCACGCGCTCGCCGCTGTCGGGTCCGGTGCGGAAGATGCCGAACAGGACGCTGTCGTCGGGGCAGCCGTCCGGCGTTACGCCGAGCAGCGCGAACGTCAGCAGGCGCGACAGCGGGAACACGAATCCGGTGATCAGATCGGCGGGCTGCTCCTCGCGGGCCAGGAAGGGGCGCAGCACCCCGCGCACCAGGTCGGCGATCGTCCCGGCGGTGAGGTGCTGTTGCGCCGGTCCGAGGCCCCGGTGCAGCGCGGGCAGCATCCCGGTCCGCTGGAAGTAGGTGAGCGTGTCGGTGACGGTCGGCGGCGGATAGAGGGGGTCCTGCCGGGGTGCGTCGGGGTCGGAGGTGAGGCTGAGACTGAAGCGGCGGTCCCGCAGTACGGTGCGCACCTCCTCGTATCCCGCGATGAGCCAGGCGCGGTTGTCCGTGTTCGTCAGTACCTCGCTCACGGGACAGTGGGCCGCCCGCTCGGCCAGCTCGGGCGCGATCCGGTCGCCCTCGAAGCAGAACGGGAATCGGGGTGGTTGCTGGGACACGGGGCATCTCCGCTCGCGCTGGGAGCCGGTCTTGCGGGACTGGGCCGCTGCTGCCGATGTGGGCAGTAGCTGACGTAGGCCGTTGCTGGCATGGGCCGCTGCTGCCTGCGGGTCGCGCCCTACGTCTGGTCGAGGGTGAGCCCCGGCTCCCCGCGCCTCGGGGTATCGGCCGTCGGGCGGGAGGCCTCGGCCAGCGCGTCGTCGACGGAGGAGGCGTGCCGGACCAGTTGCCGGTCCTCGACGGAGATGAACCCTTCGGCGCGGGCGTGATCGAGCATGCCGCGCAGCGGGGCGTAGAAGCCGTCGGCGTCCAGCAGGACGACCGGCTTGGCGTGCAGGCCCAGTTGGGCCCAGGCCGTGATCTCGAAGAGTTCCTCCAGGGTGCCGTAACCGCCGGGCAGCGCGACGAAGGCGTCGCTGAGGTCGTGCATCAGGGCCTTACGGGTGTGCATGGAGTCCACGACACGCAGGTCGGTCAGGTCCCGGCGGCCGAACTCACGGTCCATCAGCGCCCGGGGAATCACCCCGACGATCTCCCCGCCCTCCGCGAGGACCGCGTCCGACAGCGCGCCCATGACGCCGACGCCACCGGCGCCGTAGACGACGCGGATGCCCTGCCGCGCGCACGCACGGCCCAATCCGTCCGCGAGCCGCGCGGCGCCGGGCCCCTTGCCCGGACTCGCCCCGCAGAACACGCACAGACTCCGCGGAGCGCCGTCCCGCCGACTGCCCGATGCCGCCCGCCGACTGCCCGATGCCGTCGGCGTACCTCCGTCGTCGTGGAGCATGGATGGTGCCGTCCCTTCGTCGTCGAAGCCGTGCTTCCGGACGGGAAGCGGGGTCAGGTGAAGGGCTGCCGCGTGGCGGCGGCCGTCTCCTCCCCCGCGCGGGCCCCGGGCACGGCGCCCGGTCCCGCGCCCGGCGGTCCCCCCATGACCGGGGCCAGCCGGGACCCCGGGGCGATCAGCACGTCCCGCTGCGCCGGGCCGACTCCGGCGGCGGCGACCTCCACTCCCAGGTAGTCGGAGATGTAGGCGAGGAAGTTCCGTGCCTCGACCGGCAGGTCCTCGTACCGGGTCAGACCCCGGGTCGGGCGGCGCCAGCCGGGCAGCCAGCAGTACACCGGCGCACACCGCTGCAAGTAGTCGTTGTCGGGGAGGAATTCGCCGTGTGCGGTGTCGGGGGTCGCGTAGCTGACGCAGACGCCGATGCGGTCGAAGGTGTCGAGGACGTCGAGCTTGGTCACGACGACGCTCGTGTACCGGTTGAGGGAGACCGCCCAGCGTGCGTGCGGAAGGTCGAGCCAGCCGCACCGCCGGGAGCGCCCGGTCGTCGTGCCGAACTCCTCGCCGCTCCCGCGCAGCCGCTGCCCCAGCTCGTGGTGGTCCTCGGTGACGAACGGACCGTTGCCGACCATCGTCTGATACGCCTTGAGCACCCCGACGCGGTGGTCGACCAGCGTGCCGTCGAGACCGCTGCCGCTGGTGACCGAGTAGAAGGCGGTCGGTGACGTCGTCACGTACGGGTACACCCCGTGCTCCACGTCCAGCATCGGTCCCTGGGCGCCTTCAAGCACGACGGAGTATCCGGCGTCGACCGCCGAGCGCAGCAGGGTGACGGAGTCCCCGGCCAGGGAGAGGAGCAGGTCGCTGTAGCGGCTGAGCCAGGCCAGGTCCTGCTCGGCCCGGTCCTGCGTCAGTCCGAAGAAGCGGGCGTTCTGCCGCAGACGGCGGCGGAGCAGAGCGGGGTCGCGCAGATCGGCGACGCGGATGCCGATGCGGTTGGCCTTGCTGACGTTGGCCGGGCCGATGCCCCGCCGCGTGGTGCCGATGAGGTCGCCGGAGCGCCCCCGCTCGCTCTCCTGGCGGCCGTCGACCGCGCGGTGGGAGGGCAGGACGAGATGCGCGCGGTCGCTGACGACGAGCCGTCGGCGCAGCGACGGGACGACCGCCGACAGATCCTTGATCTCCTCGGCCAGTGTCTCGGCGTTCACCAGAACGCCGTTGGCGATCACGCCGAGCACCCCGGGATGTCGCATGCCGGACGGCAGCAGGTGGTTCTTCAGGGTGCGGATACGGCCCGAGGCCTCCTGGTAGACGGTGGTGTGCCCGGCGTTGTCGCCGCCCTGCACCCGGGCGGTGATCTGGTGAAACACCGCGAGTCTGTCGGTCATGGCGCCCTTGCCGCCGTCGCCCTGCTGCAAGTCGCCCACCCACGTGATGTGCTGCCGCTCCGGAGGAGGGCCGACGCCTTTCACCAGCGGGGCCAGCAGCGCCTGCCGCCGGGCCCGCCGTGCGGCCGCCACCGCCGGCCATGCCGCACGCGGATCCGCGCCCGTACCGTCGGGCGGGGGGTGGTCGGTCTCATCGGGCATGTGGCCTCCACGGGCGGTTACGGGAGCTGGGAGCACGGGAGCTGCGAGCACGAGAGCGGGAAGCGGGAGAGCGGGGAGCACGAGGGCCGAGGAAGGGCGCCGCCTGCGCACCCGCACCGTGGGGGATGCGGGTGCGCGGCGCGACGCCGGAGCCGAGTCGGCCGGTCTCGGCGCGGCGCGACCTTGTGGTCACGGAGAGTGTGCACACGACCGCTTTCCGCTACACCCCGCGCCGCCCGCGTTCCCCCGTCCGAAGGGCGCGCGGTAGGTACTCGGCGAGGGAGGCGGAACCACCCCGTCCGCTCGTGCCACCTCGCGCGCCGCCTTCGCTCCGCCCTCATCCTCCCGGGTGGATACCGCCCCCGCGGCGGCGGGCACCCTTGCCGTCGGGCGGGCACCGAAGCGCGCCCGCGGCCCAGGAAATGAG
>NZ_JASKYR010000437.1:0-6504 GCF_041028215.1 Streptomyces flavofungini | reverse complement strand
TCTCGGAGCTGCGCTGTGCCTCGGTCAGTACGTCGTGGAGTACGCGGCGGACCGCCAGGCGTATCGCCGCGACCGCAGGATGGGGACCCATGTCCGGTTCCCTTCGTGAAGTTCGGGGGGTGTGCCTCGGACCAATCGCTCAAGGACCCACTCAAGAGACCGGATCTGGTCGTCCAGACCGCGGAATCACGAGCATTCGGTCACGCAGAGTGTGTCGATGGTGACAGAGCCGAGCCGTTCCCCGAGCATTGCACGCCTACCCACCGCCCACGGTCCCTCGGACGGGTGATTGCGAGGGCGTTCTCCTGCCATCGGCCTCAATGGGCCCCTCATTCCGCCTTACGGTGCACCCGCGCGACCCAATCCGCCGGTTTGGCGATCTCCGCCTTGGTGGGCAGCGTGTTCGGCGATGTCCAGACGCGGTTGAAGCCTTCCATGCCGACCTCGTCCACGACCGCCCGCACGAAGCGCTCGCCGTCGCGATATTGGCGCAATTTCGCGTCGAGGCCCAGCAGCTTGCGGAGCGCCTGATCGAGGCGGCTCGCGCCGCGTGCCCTGCGCTCCTTGAACTTCTCCCTGATCTCGGCGACGGAGGGCACGACGTCGGGTCCCACGCCGTCCATCACGAAGTCGGCATGGCCCTCCAGCAGGGACATCACGGCGGTGAGACGGCCCAGGATCTCGCGCTGGGCGGGGGTCTGCACCAGCTCCACGATGGAGCGCCCGCCGTCGGCCGCCGCCTCGTCCTCGGCGTCGGTGCGGCCGCCCGCGAACGTCTGGGCGGCCTCCCTGACGCGTTCAAGGACGGTCATCGGGTCGACCTCGGTCTCGCCGAGGAAGGCCTGGATCTCGCCCTCCAGGTAGTCCCGGAGCCAGGGCACGGCGGTGAACTGGGTGCGGTGGGTCTCCTCGTGGAGGCAGACCCAGAGCCGGAAGTCGTGCGGGTCCACGTCGAGCTCGCGCTCCACCTGCACGATGTTCGGCGCGACCAGGAGGAGTCTGCCGCCGCCGGTCTCCCCGGCGGGCAGGTCCCGGGCGGCCGGGGCGAACGTCTCGTACTGCCCGAGGACGCGGGAGGCCAGGAACGACAGGAGCATGCCGAGCTCGACGCCCGTCACCTTGCCGCCGACCGCGCCGAGCACGGCTCCGCCCGCGCTGCCGGAGCGCTTGTCCTGCATCTTGTCCAGGAGGGGTTTGAGGAGCTCCCTGAAGCCCTCCACGTTCGCCCGGACCCAGCCCGCTCTGTCGACGACCAGGACCGGGGTGTCGTGGGTGTCCTCCGTCCCCATGCCGGTGAAGGAACGGACGTGCTCCTCCGAGGACTTGGCATGCCGCCGGAGCTCGGCGACGACGGCACGTGCCTCGTCGCGGCTCACTTCTGGGCCCGGCCGCACGAGCCGGGTCGCGGTCGCCACCGCGAGATTCCAGTCGACCATCTCCGCACCACCGATGCTCGTCATGCGTCAACGGTACGTGGTTGCTCCCTCGGGTGGAGGGGCTTGCACCCCTGGCTTTTCCCCCGGCTCTCCCCTGACACGGCCCCCTAGGGGTGGTCCGCCCCGCCTCAGGGGGTGGCGCCTCGCTCTTCTTCGCGTCCGCGGGTGCGGTTCGGCTGGGCGCGCAGTTCCCCGCGCCCCTTCGAAGCGCTCCTTCGGAGCGGCTTCTCGGGGCGGCTTCTCGGGGCGGCCCCCCGGGTGGCTCAAGGCGGGTGTCGCTAGCGGCAGCCGCAGTTCGCCACCGTCGACGCCATGTCGTCCAGGGTCTTCTGGGCCGCCTGGGGGTCCGTCGTGCCGGAGGTCATGAAGGCGAAGACCAGGAGGCGGCCGTCGGCGTCGACCACCGTGCCCGCCAGGGTGTTCACGCCGGTCAGGGTGCCGGTCTTGGCGCGGACCAGGCCGGTGCCCGGGGAGTCCTTGGGATAGCGGTCGACGAGGGTGCCGGTGAAGCCCGCGACGGGCAGGCCCGTCACCACCGAGCGCAGTTCGGGGCGGGCCGGGTCGGCGGCGCTGTCCAGGAGCGCGGCCAGCAGGTCGGCGGAGACGCGGTCGGCGCGGTCCAGGCCGCTGCCGTCGGCGAACCTGGCCCCGTCGAGGGGCAGCTTCAGCTTCGTGAGCTGGGCGCGGACCGCCTTGTCCGCGCCGTCGAAGCTGGCCTTCTCCTTGGCCGCGACGGCGGTCTGGCGGGCCAGGGCCTCGGCGATGTCGTTGTCGCTGTGCGTCAGCATCCGCTCGACCAGGGACGACAGGGGCGGCGACTCGGCCTTGGCGAGGGACTCGGCGCGTCCGGAGGCCCTGGCCGAGTGGGGATCGTCCTTGGCCTCCACCTCGATGCCCTGGTCGGCCAGGAAGTCCGCGAACTTCTTCGCCGCGTCGAGGGCCGGGTCCGTCGAGCGCGGGGCTGGGCCGCTGGAGGAGTCGTCGAGGCGGCCCTCGTCGGCCATCAGGGCACTGACGGGGGTGATGTTCTCGTTGGGGCCGATCGGGTGCCGCGCGGGACCCTCGTACAGGGACGTGTCGTAGGAGAGCTTCACCTTCTCGGTGTGGCGGGCCTTGAGGGCGCGGGCCGTGTCCTCGGCCAGGCGGCGCAGGCTCGCGGCGGTGTCGACATAGCGGCCGTCCTCGCGGGCGGTCAGCGTGGGGTCGCCGCCGCCGACCAGGGTGACCTCGGAGGAGTCGGGCTCGGCCACCACCCGGGTGACGATGCGGTGGTCGGGGCCGAGGGCGGACAGCGCGGCGACCGCCGTGGCGATCTTGACGGTCGACGCGGGCGTCAGGCCACGGCCCGCGTCCTTGCCGTAGACGCGCTTGCCGGTGGCCGCGTCGAGGACGACGGCCGCGCGCTCGGGGCCGAGCGCCGGGTCCCGCAGCAGTGGATCGAGCACGTCCGCGAGGGCGGCCTCGGTCGGCGCGGGCGCCGTCCCGCCGCGCGCGCCGAACCCGGCGAGCACGGATCGGGCGCTCGGAGCGGTGTCCGGGGCCCCCTCGCCGCCCGGACCACCGTGATCTGCGCCACCCCCGGCATCCCGGGAGGCCGCCCGGACCCGCTCCGCCGTACGCTGACCGGAGGAGTCCCAAGGGCCGGCCGCGGCCACCGCCCCGGCCGAAATCACCAGGCCGAGGGTGGCGGCACCCGCCGTGAGCTGCCAGTTCGTGAGCTTTCCCGAGATCCGGGGAAGCTTGGTGGCGGATGGCTTGGGCAGCTGTCTCAGCAGCTGTCGAGGCCGACGCCAAGGCTTGAGCTCCGGCACGACGACCAGCCCCTTTCGCGATCACACATCTGCGTGAGGGACACTTAATCACCCGAAGTATGTGCTGATCATGGAGGAGCCACCCGTGGAGTTCGACGTCACCATCGAGATTCCGAAGGGTTCGCGGAACAAGTACGAGGTGGACCACGAGACCGGCCGGATCCGTCTGGACCGTCGCCTCTTCACGTCGACCAGCTACCCCGCGGACTACGGCTTCGTCGAGAACACCCTCGGCGAGGACGGTGACCCGCTGGACGCCCTGGTCATCCTGGACGAGCCGACCTTCCCCGGCTGCCTCATCAAGTGCCGCGCCATCGGCATGTTCCGCATGACCGACGAGGCGGGCGGCGACGACAAGCTGCTCTGCGTCCCGGCCTCGGACCCCCGTGTGGAGCACCTGCGTGACATCCACCACGTCTCCGAGTTCGACCGCCTGGAGATCCAGCACTTCTTCGAGGTCTACAAGGACCTGGAGCCCGGCAAGTCCGTCGAGGGCGCCGACTGGGTCGGCCGTGCGGACGCCGAGGCCGAGATCGAGAAGTCGTACAAGCGCTTCGAGGCGCAGGGCGGCCACTGAGCCTCCCGGCCTCGTACGGGCCGCGCGGACCGATCACCGGGCCGCGCGGCCCGTTCGTGTATGTGTGCCCATACTGGCCATACGGAGGTGCGTACGAGTCGTATGAGAAGTGAGGGCATCAGTGGCCGAGCAGGAGGTTGAGGACCGCAAGCCTCAGTCGGACGAGGCCCGCAGCGCGTTCGTCCAGCCGAGTGGGGTGCTCGCGCAGGACACTCCCGAGGACGAGTCGCAGACGACGTCCGAGTTCGCCGTCCCGTCCGGCTTCGCGGCACCGTCGTCCACGCCGCAGGAGACCGAGAAGTCGGCGTTCACGACGCCTAACACCTACAGCGCGCGCAACGCCCCGCAGGCCTTCACGCCCGCGCAGGGCATACCCCTGGTGCGGCTCACCAAAGAGGTCCCCTGGCAGGACCAGATGCGCACGATGCTGCGGATGCCGGTCGCGGAGCGGCCCGCTCCGGAGGCGGCGCAGAAGCAGGAGGACGAGTCGGGGCCCGCCGTCCCGCGCGTCCTGGACCTGACGCTCCGTATCGGCGAACTGCTGCTCGCGGGCGGTGAGGGCGCCGAGGACGTCGAGGCGGCCATGTTCGCCGTCTGCCGCAGTTACGGCCTGGACCGCTGCGAGCCCAACGTCACGTTCACCCTCCTGTCGATCTCGCACCAGCCCTCGCTCGTCGAGGACCCCGTCACCGCCTCCAGGACGGTGCGCCGCCGGGGCACCGACTACACCCGGCTCGCGGCGGTCTTCCACCTGGTGGACGACATCAGCGACCCGGATCTTGAGATCTCGCTTGAGGAGGCCTACCGCAGGCTCGCGGGCATTCGGCGTAACCGTCACCCTTATCCGGGGTGGGCGCTCACGGCGGCCAGCGGGCTGCTCGCGGGCTCCGCTTCCGTGCTCGTGGGCGGTGGCGCGCTGGTGTTCCTCGTGGCGGCCGTCGGCGCGATGCTGGGCGACCGGCTCGCCTGGCTCTGCGCGGGGCGCGGGCTCCCGGAGTTCTACCAGTTCGTGGGCGCCGCGATGCCGCCCGCCCTGATGGGTGTGGCGCTCAGCTTCGTGCACACCGAGGCGTCCATGGCCTCCGCGGTCATCACCGGTGGGCTCTTCGCGCTGATTCCGGGAAGAGCCCTGGTCGCGGGCGTGCAGGACGGTCTCACCGGCTACTACATCACCGCCGCGGCACGCCTTCTCGAAGTCATGTACCTGATTGTCGGCATAGTCTGCGGTGTGCTGCTCGTGCTGTCGCTCGGCGTGATGCTGGACGCGACGAACCTGACGCCCGAGACCAAGTTCGGGGTCACGTCCTCGCGGCCGGTCATCCAGATCCTGGCGTCGATGGCGCTGAGCCTCGCCTTCGCGATCCTGCTCCAGCAGGAGCGGAACACGGTCCTGATCGTGACGCTCAACGGCGGTATCGCCTGGGTCATGTTCGGCGCGCTCGCGCAGACGCCGCTTGAGCTGTCGCCGGTGGCGGCCACGGCGGTCGCCGCCGGGCTCGTGGGGCTCTTCGGGCAGCTCTTCTCGCGCTACCGGTTCGCCTCGTCACTGCCGTACGTGACGGCCGCGATCGGGCCGCTGCTGCCGGGCAGTGCCACGTACTTCGGGCTGCTCGCCCTGGCCCAGAACGACCTCAACACCGGCATCAACTCGCTCACCAAGGCCGTCGCCACGGCCCTGGCGATCGCCATCGGCGTGAACCTCGGAAGCGAGGTGTCCCGGCTGATCCTGAAGGTCCCGGGCGCGACCTCGGCGGCGAACCGCCGTGCGGCCAAGCGGACCAGGGGCTTCTGACCCCCGGTCCGGCCCCGGCGCGTGTCAGCGCTTCGCGTGCCTGCCCCGCTGGCCCGGCGCGGCGCCCTGGGCGGCCGGGTCCGCGGCCGCCGCCTTCTTGCTCTTGCTGCGGGCCCGCAGGAACTCGATGGCGATCGGGACCACCGAGACCAGGACGATCAGGATCAGGATCGCCTCGATGTTCTTGTGGACGAACTCGATGTTCCCGAGCCAGGAGCCGAGCAGCGTGACGCCCGCGCCCCAGAGCACGCCGCCGATGATGTTGTACGTGATGAAGGAGCGGTACCGCATGCCCGAGACGCCGGCGATGATCGGCGTGAAGGTGCGCACGATCGGCACGAAGCGGGCGAGGACCAGGGACTTCGGGCCGTACTTCTCGAAGAACTCATGGGCCTTGACCACGTTCTCCTGCTTGAAGAGCTTGGAGTCGGGTCGGTTGAAGAGCGAGGGGCCGACCTTCTTGCCGAAGAGATAGCCCGCCTGGTCACCGAGGACGGCGGCCACGCAGATCAGCAGGACCGCGAGCCAGAGCGGGAAATCGAGCTTGTTGGTGGTGATCAGCAGGCCCGTGGTGAAGAGCAGCGAGTCGCCCGGCAGGAAGAAGCCGATGAGCAGCCCCGACTCCGCGAAGACGATCAGGAGCAGGCCCCAGATGCCGAACTGGTTCAGCAGGYAATCCGGATCCAGCCAGCTTGGTCCGAGCGCAAGCGCCCCCCCCCCCCCCCCCCCCCCCCCCCCCCCCCCCCCCCCCCCCCCCCCCCCCCCCCCCCCCCCCCCCCCCCCCCCCCCCCCCCCCCCCCCCCCCCCCCCCCCCCCCCCCCCCCCCCCCCCCCCCCCCCCCCCCCCCCCCCCCGCCCGGCAGGAAGAAGCCGATGAGCAGCCCCGACT
>NZ_JASKYR010000436.1:0-7077 GCF_041028215.1 Streptomyces flavofungini | reverse complement strand
GGTCCGGGCCAGGGGGCGGCTCCGGGCCCGGGAGTACGGCCCTGCCAGTACGGCTGTCCGGATGCTGGCAATTTCCGGCGTCCCGTCGGCCCCACTGCTGGGATGGCCGTATGGACGATCTACGGATACGGGCCGCAGAGCCCGGCGACCTCGACGCGGTGCTCGCCTTCTGGAAGGTGGCCGCCGAGGGGACCAGCATCAGCGACGACCGCTCGGGCGTGGAGCGGCTCGTCGCCCGCGACCCCGGGGCACTGCTCCTCGCCGAGCGCGGCGGGGACCTCGCGGGCACCGTCATCGCGGGCTTCGACGGCTGGCGCTGCCACCTCTACCGCCTGGCCGTCCACCCCGGCCACCGCCGCCGGGGCGTGGGCTCGGCGCTGCTCGCCGCGGCGGAGGAGCGGTTCGTCCGGYTCGGCGGGAGGCGCGGTGACGCGATGGTCCTCGACCGCAACGCGCTCGCCCACCACGCCTGGCGCGCGGCGGGCTACGCCCCGCAGCCGCAGTGGTCACGGTGGGTGAGGCCCCTCACGGAGTGAGGGGCGGCCGGGGGGCGCGGCGTCCGGTGAAACCGGGCGCGGAAGGACGCGCGGGCCGGGTACACGGGCGGCATGAGCAGCCTGTACCCACCGACGCCGAGAGCGGCTTTGCTGATCCTTTACCATGGACCGGTCAACCGTCCCCCTCGACTGAAAGGTGTGAGCGTCCGCCCATGGGCGAGCCTCCCAGTACCCGACATCGCGCGTTCCTCCCGGCCCTGTCCGATCATGGGACGGAGGTGACCCGATGACCGAAGTGCTTCTGCTCCTCGTGGCGGTGCTGCTCTGCCTCGCCTGTGGCGTCTTCGTCGCGGCGGAGTTCTCCCTCACCACGGTCGAGCGCAGCGAGCTGGAACGAGCCGTGGAACGCGGTGAGCGGGGCGCCGCCGGCGCCCTCAAGGCGGTCAAGAACCTCACCTTCCAGCTCTCCGGCGCACAGCTCGGCATCACCGTCACCAACCTGGTCGTCGGCATGCTCTCCGAGCCCTCGATCGCCAAACTGATCGCGGGCCCGCTGCGCGACGCGGGCCTGCCGGAATCCGCGGCTTCCTCGGTGGCCCTGGTCATCGGCACGGCGCTGTCGACGGTCTTCCTGATGGTCATCGGCGAGCTGGTGCCCAAGAACTGGGCGATCTCCTCGCCGCTCGCCGTGGCCAAGCGGGTCGCGACCGTGCAGCGCCTGTTCAGCGCCGCCTTCCGGCCGTTCATCGCGCATCTGAACAACACCGCGAACCGTTCCGTGCGCCGCTTCGGCATCGAGCCCGCCGAGGAGCTGGCCTCCGCCCGCGGGCCCAAGGAGCTCGTCGCCCTGGCCAGGCACTCGGCCAAGGAGGGCGCCCTGGAGGCGGACACCGCCGAGCTGTTCGTGCGGACGCTGAACCTCGCCGATCTGACCGCGCAGAACGTGATGACGCCGCGCGTCCAGGTCATCGCCCTCGACGTGCACGCCACCTGCGAGGACGTCGCCAACGCCACGCGCGCGACGGGCCTCTCCCGGTTCCCGGTCTACCGCGGCAACCTCGACTCCGTCGTCGGCGTCGCCCACATCAAGGACGTCCTCGCCGTGCCCGCCGAGCGCAGGCCGCGCGCGTCGGTCGCCGAGATGATGCGCGAGCCGCTGCTCGTACCGGAGTCGCTGACCGTCGACCGCCTGCTCGACCGGCTCTCCGGGAAGCGCACGATGGCCGTGGTCATCGACGAGTACGGCGGCACCGCCGGGGTCGCGACGCTGGAGGACATCGTCGAGGAGGTCGTCGGCGAGGTCCGCGACGAGCACGACCCGCACGAGACCCCCGACATCGCGCCCGCGGGCACGGACGAGGACGGCAGGACGCTCTACTCCGCCGACGGCGCCGCCCGTACCGACCAGCTCGCGCGGGTCGGCCTGCGCGCGCCCGAAGGTCCCTACGAAACGCTCGCCGGGCTCGTCGCGGCCGAACTCGGCCGGATTCCCGCCGAGGGCGACAGCTTCGAGGTCAGCGGCTGGCGCCTGGTCGTCCAGGACGCCACCGGACGCCGCGCGGCGCGGGTGCTGCTGCACGCCCCGCTGAGCGCCGACGAGCAGGAGGACGCCCGATGACCGCCATCCAACTCCTGATCGGTCTCGCGACCCTCGTGGTGAACGCGTTCTTCGTGGGCGCCGAGTTCGCGCTGATCTCCGTGCGCCGCAGCCAGATCGAGCCGTACGCCGATGAGGGCGACCGGCGCGCCAAGAGCGTGATGTGGGGGCTCAAGCACGTGTCGGCGCTGCTGGCGGCGGCCCAGCTCGGGATCACGCTGTGCACCCTGGTGCTCGGTGTCGTCGCGGAGCCCGCGATCGCGCACCTCCTTGAGCCCCTGTTCGACGGGGTGGGTGTGCCGCACGGCCTGGTCCACCCGATCTCGTTCGTCATCGCGCTGACGGTGGCGACGTATCTGCACATGCTGCTCGGCGAGATGGTCCCGAAGAACATCTCGCTCGCCGAGCCGGTGCGGACCGCCCTGCTGCTGGGGCCGCCCCTGGTGACGCTCGCGCGGGCGCTGCGTCCGGTGATCTTCGCGATCAACGCCTTCGCCAACGGTCTGCTGAAGCTGCTGCGCGTGGAGGCCAAGGACGAGGTGTCGGCGAGCTTCTCCGACGAGGACCTGGCCCGCATGGTCAAGGACTCCGGTGACGCGGGGCTGCTCGACGACCGTGCCCAGGAGCGGCTGCACGACGCGCTCGAACTGGGCCGCAGGCCGGTCAAGGACGTGGTCCTGCCGCTGGAGGACGTGGTCTACGCGCGCGTGGGCGTCACTCCGGAGGGCCTGGAGCGGCTCTCCGCGGAGTCCGGGTTCTCCCGCTTCCCCGTGGTCGACGCGGGGCGCCGCATCGTCGGCTATCTGCACGTCAAGGACGCCCTGGACCGGATGCCGCGGGATCTGCCGTTCCGTGTCCCCGACATGCGGAAGATCGCCCAGGTGCGGGAGACGACGCCGCTCGACGACGTGCTGACCGCGATGCGCGGCAGCCGTACGCATGTGGCCGCCGTGCTCGGCTCCGACGGCCGGCTGGCGGGCATGGTGACGATGGAGGACGTGCTGCGCGAGCTGTTCGGCCAGCCGGTCTGACGTCGTCCCCCTGGTGTCCCGTCTGACGTCGTCCCCTGGTATCAGGGCGCGGTCCGCTTCGGGACCGGCTGTTCCGTGAGGCCGGGGCCCTTCGCCCCGGCCTCCGAGGCGCCGATCGCCGTCAGGACGGCGAGGAGCGCGGCGAGACCGGCCGTCGCGAACGCGGCGCCCCAGGCGACGTCCAGGAGGCTGGTCGCCCCGGCGACCAGGACGGCGGCGAGCGCCTGGGCGAAGGTGCGGATCGCGCGCTCCGCGGTGGCTTTCCAGAAGGCTGCGGTCCACATGACGGGCTCGCTCTCTCGCGACGGCTGCGGCGTGGCCCACGACAGAGGCCCGGCTTATGGCATACCGCCGTCGCGCCGCGTTGGGAACGGCCCCGTCAGGTTACGATCGCAGACGCCATGCAGATGAATGCCGAGTACAACAGTCTGGTCGCGGTCGGCGACTCCTTCACCGAGGGCATGTCGGACCTCCTGCCCGACGGCACCTACCGCGGCTGGGCCGACCTCCTGGCCGCCCGGATGGCCGCGCAGAGCCCCGGGTTCCGGTACGCCAACCTCGCGGTGCGCGGCAAGCTCATCGGGCAGATCGTCGCCGAGCAGGTGGACGTCGCCGCGGAGATGCAGGCCGATGTGGTCACCCTGGTGGGCGGACTCAACGACACGCTGCGCCCCAAGTGCGACATGAACCGCGTCTGCGACCTCCTCGAAGAGGCCGTGGAACGGCTCGCCCCGTCCTGCAAGCAGCTCGTGCTGATGCGCAGCCCCGGCAGGAACGGCCCCGTGATGGAGCGTTTCCGCCCCCGTATGGAGGCGCTCTTCGCCCATATCGACCATCTGGCCGCGCGGCACGACGCCCTGGTCGTGGACCTGTACGGCGCCGCCGTCCTCGGCGACCAGCGCCTCTGGGACGTCGACCGGCTGCACCCCACGGCGGAGGGCCACCGCAGGATCGCCGAGGCCGTGTGGCAGGCCCTCGGCAATCCGCCGGAGCACGACTGGCAGAGCCCGCTGGCCGTCACCGCCCCGCCGAACTGGGCGGCCCGCCGCGTCGCCGACGCCCGGTTCGCCCGGCAGCACCTCGTGCCGTGGATAGGGCGCCGCCTCACGGGCCGCTCCTCCGGCGACGGCCGCCCGCCCAAGCGCCCGGACCTGCTGCCCTGGGAAGCGCCCCCGGGAACCTGAGGGCCTCCGCTCTCGTAGCTTTCGACGAACGGGGGCGTGGCGCTGGCCTGCATGAACGCCCAGTAGAATCAGGTCACGTGACTGCCGCGCCCGCAAAGCCCCGTATCCCGAACGTCCTCGCCGGACGTTATGCCTCCGCCGAGCTCGCCACGCTCTGGTCGCCCGAGCAGAAGGTGAGGCTGGAGCGCCAGCTCTGGCTCGCCGTGCTGCGGGCGCAGAAGGACCTCGGGATCGAGGTTCCCGACGCCGCCATCGCCGATTACGAACGCGTGCTCGACCAGGTCGACCTGGCCTCCATCGCCGAGCGCGAGAAGGTCACGCGCCACGACGTGAAGGCCCGCATCGAGGAGTTCAACGCCCTCGCCGGGCACGAGCACGTCCACAAGGGCATGACCTCGCGCGACCTCACCGAGAACGTCGAGCAGCTCCAGATCCGGCTCTCCCTGGAGCTGGTCCGCTCCCGTACCGTGGCGGTCCTCGCCCGGCTCGGCAAGCTCGCCGGTGAGTACGGCGAGCTGGTGATGGCGGGCCGCTCGCACAACGTCGCCGCGCAGGCGACGACCCTGGGCAAGCGCTTCGCGACCGGCGCCGACGAGCTCCTCGCCGCCTACCGCCGCCTGGACGACCTGCTCGGCCGCTATCCGCTGCGCGGCATCAAGGGCCCGGTCGGCACCGCGCAGGACATGCTCGACCTGCTCGGCGGCGACGCCGACAAGCTCACCGACCTGGAGCGGCGCATCGCCGGGCACCTCGGCTTCGACCGCGCCTTCACCTCGGTCGGCCAGGTCTACCCGCGCTCCCTGGACTACGAGGTCGTCACCGCCCTGGTGCAGATCGCCTCCGCCCCGTCCTCGCTCGCCAAGACGATCCGCCTGATGGCCGGGCACGAGCTGGTGACCGAGGGCTTCAAGCCGGGCCAGGTCGGCTCGTCGGCGATGCCGCACAAGATGAACACCCGCTCCTGCGAGCGCGTCAACGGCCTCACCGTCATCCTGCGCGGCTACGCCTCGATGACCGGCGAGCTCGCGGGCGACCAGTGGAACGAGGGCGACGTCTCCTGCTCCGTGGTCCGCCGGGTCGCCCTGCCCGACGCGTTCTTCGCGCTCGACGGCCTCCTGGAGACGTTCCTGACCGTCCTCGACGAGTTCGGCGCCTTCCCCGCCGTCGTCGCCCGCGAGCTGGACCGCTACCTCCCCTTCCTCGCCACCACCAAGGTCCTCATGGCCTCGGTGCGGGCGGGCGTCGGCCGCGAGGAGGCCCACGAGGCCATCAAGGAGAACGCGGTCGCCTCCGCGCTCGCCATGCGCGAGCAGGGCGCCGAGCGCAACGAACTGCTCGACAAGCTCGCCGCGGACACCCGTATCCCGCTGGACCGCGCGCAGCTCGACGAGCTGATGGCCGACAAGCTGTCCTTCACGGGTGCGGCGAGCGACCAGGTCGCCACGGTGGTCGCGCAGATCGAGGCGCTGCTCAAGGAGCACCCCGAGGCCGCCGCCTACGCGCCGGGCGCGATCCTCTAGGCCCCCTCTCGCGCGGGTGACGGCGGCGGCCCCCGGGGCCGCCGCCGTCTTCGCGCTACAGGCCCACGTCCCTGCCCCGGAAGTCGTCCAGGGACTCCCTGCGGACCAGCAGCCTGGCGTGCCCGTCGGCCACCGCGACCACGGGCGGGCGGCCCACCAGGTTGTAGCCGGAGGCCATCGAGAGGTGGTAGGCCCCCGCGACCGGCACGGCCAGCAGGTCGCCCGGCCGCACGTCGGCGGGGAGCGGGGTGTCGGCGGCGAGCACGTCGCCCGCCTCGCAGTGCCGCCCGACGACCGTCACCCGGGCCTCGCCCGCGGTGGAGCGGCGGCCGACGAGGCGCGGGGCGTAGCGCACCCCGTACAGCGCGGGCCGCGGGTTGTCGCTCATGCCGCCGTCCACCGCGACGAAGGTCAGAGTGCCGGTCCGCTTGACCGCGAGCACCCGGTAGAGCGCCACCCCCGCGGGTCCCGCGATGGCGCGTCCCGGCTCCACCGCCAGGCGCGGCACGGGCAGACCGGCCGCCGCACAGCCCTCGGCGAGCTCGGCGCGCACCTTGCGCGCGAGGGCGGCGACGTCGAGCGCCTGCTCGCCGGGGCGGTAGGCGATGCCGTACCCGCCGCCGAGGTCGAGCTCGGGCAGCGGGACGCCGTGCTGGTCCCTGATCCGGGCCATCAGTCCGACCAGACGGCGCACCGCGCACAGGTACGGCTTGTCCGTGGTGATCTGTGAGCCCAGGTGGCAGTGGAGGCCCACGAGCTCCAGGGTCGGCTGGCCCAGGATGCGGGCGACGGCATGGCGCGCGGAGCCGTCGGCGATGGACAGGCCGAACTTCTGGTCGTCGGTGCCGGTACGGATCTTCGCGTGGCCGCCGGCCGCGATGCCGGGCACCACCCTGACCAGGACCTTCTGGCGGCTGCCCGGGGGTACGGCGGCGGCGAGGCGCGCGATCTCCGATGCGCTGTCGATGACGATCCTGCCGACGCCGAGCCGGAGCGCGGCCCGCAGGTCGTCCGGGCTCTTGGCGTTGCCGTGCAGCACGATGCGGTCGGCGGGGAAGCCCGCCGTGACGGCGAGTTCGAGCTCCCCGGCCGAGCAGACGTCGAGGCCGAGCCCCTCCTCGCGCACCCAGTGGGTCATGGCGCGGCACAGGAACGCCTTGGCCGCGTAGAGCACGTCGGCGTCCCCGAAGGCCTCGCGGTAGGCCCGGCAGCGGGCCCGCACATCGCCTTCGTCGAGGAGGTAGACGG
>NZ_JASKYR010000435.1:0-6120 GCF_041028215.1 Streptomyces flavofungini | reverse complement strand
GACGATGACCCCACACTGCTCCCGCCGCGCCATCCGCGTCGCGTCGATTGACGGCGCTCGTCAATCGGCGGCCGGGCTGTCAGTGGCGCGGTGCACCATGGGGCCATGAGCGTGCGCATCGACATCACCGGGCTGACCCAGGAGCGGATTCACGTCGTGCCCTCGCCCCTGGGCGAGCTCGGCATGGCGCTGCACGCCCTGTCCGAGCCGGGCCACCACCCCGGTCTCCAGGGCTGGGCGACGGCCGTCTCCGCGCGTCTGGACCCCTGCCTCGCGGACCGTCTGTGCGAGGCGGACTTCCTGTGGCGGTCGACGTTCTCGGACGTGTTCGCGCCGTTCGCCGGGCTCCCGGGCAAGAGCGCGCTCCCCGGGGCCACCCTCGCCGAGGAGCTCGACCAGCTCGACAAGCTGACCGACGAGCAGTTCGTGGACGCCGCCCTCGAATTCACCTGCCAGTCGACGTACGCGGAGCCGGACCGCAATCTCCTCGCGGACCCCGTGGTCCAGCGCCGCGCCCTCGACCTGGCCGCCGCCCGGGGCCCCCACCAGGTGCGGTTCACGCGGCGGCTGCTCGACGACCCGCCGACCGTCCGCGCCTGGCTCCGCAAGCTCCTCCAGGACTGCGACGAGGCGTTCTTCGCCGACACCTGGACCCGCCTCAGCCATCAGCTCGCCGCCGACGCCCGGCACAAGACCGAGCTGCTCCGGCACAAGGGGCTGCCGGAGGCCCTGAAGGCCATCTCGGGAGCCGTCTCGCTGGACGAGAGCGGCCGCCGCATCACCGTGGACAAGATCACCGAGGGGCATACGTACACGGCCTCCGGCGGCCTGGTGTTCGTGCCGACCAGCCTCGGCTGGCCGCACCTGATGGTGCTGCACCGCAAGGGCTGGCAGGCGGCGATCACCTACCCCGTGAGCGCCCCCGGCCTCACCGCGCCGCCCACCGTGGAGCAGCTCACCCGCCGGATGTCCGCGCTCGCGCACCCGGTGCGGATGCGGCTCTGCCGCCACCTGGCGCGCGGGGCGTACACCACGGGCGAGCTCGCCGACGCGCACGGCATGACCGCACCGGAGATATCCCGGCACCTGACGGTCCTGAAGAAGGCCGACCTGGTCACCACGCGCCGCCGCGGGCGCTATGTGCAGCACCAGCTCGACATAGGCGCGGTCTCCCGGCTCGGCAGCGACTTCATCGAGGGCGTCCTGCGCTAGCGGCCCCCCGGACCGCCCCGTCCCACTCCGTCCCGCTCACCCGTGTCCCGGTGGCCGCCGTCCTAGGCGCCGCCCCCGGCCCGCACCAGGCCGGTCTCGTAGGCGAGCACGACGACCTGGACCCGGTCCCGCAGGCCGAGCTTGGTCAGGATGCGGCCGACGTGCGTCTTCACGGTCGCCTCCGAGAGGACGAGCCGCGCGGCGATCTCGCCGTTGGACAGGCCCTGCGCGACCAGGACCATGACCTCGCGCTCGCGGTCCGTCAGCCGCTCCAGCTCCTTGTGCTGCGGCGGTCCGCCCGCGTTCGGCAGCATCGGCGCGAAGCGGTCGAGCAGGCGCCGCGTCGTGGACGGCGCGACCACCGCGTCACCGCTGTGCACCGAGCGGATGGCGGTGAGCAGCTCCCCCGGGGGCACGTCCTTGAGCATGAAGCCGGACGCACCGGCCTTGAGGCCGGAGAAGGCGTATTCGTCGAGGTCGAAGGTGGTCAGGATGAGCACCTTGGGCGGGTTCGGGCCCTGGCAGACGCGCCGGGTCGTCTCCACGCCGTCCAGCTTCGGCATGCGCACATCCATCAGGACGACGTCGACCGCCGTCGACCTGAGCACGTCGAGGGCCTCGACGCCGTCGCCCGCCTCCGCGACGACCTCCATGTCCGGCTGGGCGGCGAGCACCATCCGGAACCCGGTGCGCAGCAGCACCTGGTCGTCGACGAGCATCACGCGGATCGACATCGAGAAGTCCCTTCGGGGGGCGGTTCGTTGACAGGTGTCATCGATGGACGTCAGTGTGCGGACTTCAGGGGCAGCAGGGCGCTGATCCGGAAGCCGCCGCCGGGCCGCGGGCCCGCGTCCAGCGTGCCGCCGACCATACCCACGCGCTCGCGCATGCCGATCAGGCCGTGTCCCCTGCCGTCGGCGCCGCCGTCCTCGTACAGCTCGTGCGGGGCGCCCTTGCCGTCGTCCTCGACGAGCAGCCCGAGGCCGTCGTCGAAGTAGACCAGGCGCACGCTCGCCCCCGCGTTCTCGCCGCCGTGCTTGCGCGTGTTCGTCAGCGCCTCCTGCACGATGCGGTACGCGGTGAGCTCGACGCCGCTGGGCAGCGGGCGGGGGGTTCCCTCGACCTTGTAGTCGACGGGCAGACCGGATGTGCGCACCTGCTCGATCAGCTCGTCGAGCTGCTCCACATCGGGCTGCGGGACGTACTCGGAACCCTCCTCGGGCTCCCCGGTGCGCAGCACGCCCAGCAGGCGGCGCATCTCGGCCAGGGCCTGGCGGCCGGTTCCCGAGATCGTCTCCAGGGCCTTCTTGGCCTGGTCGGGCGCGGCGTCGAGGACGTACGCGGCGCCGTCGGCCTGGACCACCATCACCGAGACGTTGTGCGCGACCACGTCGTGCAGTTCGCGCGCGATGCGCGCCCGCTCGGCCGCGACCGCGACCTTCGCCTGCGCCTCGCGCTCCTTCTCCAGGCGGGCGGCGCGCTCTTCGAGCTGGGCGAAGTAGGCCCGCCGGGTACGGATCGAGTCGCCGAGGACCCAGGCGAGCGCGAAGGGGACGATCTGGAAGAGCGTGAAGAGGACGCTGCCGAAGGCGGACACGTTCTCCGTGGGCCAGCGCATGCTCGACAGCGGAGCCGCGCACAGGCCGCCGATCAGCGCGAACCGGGAGGCCCAGCGCGGTCCGTCCGCCGCCGCGGTGTAGATGATCACCAGCATCGCGAAGTTCGCGAGGTTCGTCTCCACGTCGAAGACGAGCTGGCAGACCCCGATGAACGCGGCGAGGACCAGCATCCACTCCGGGAACCGCCGACGCAGCGCCACCACCAGGCAGAACCCGAGGACGACGGGGACGGCCCCGACGCTCGGGTCCTGGCCGGGTCCCTCGGACAAGGTCACCAGAGAGAGCCCGGAGACACCGAGCAGGACGACGGCCCAGAAGCTGTCGACCCATGTCGGGTGTCGTCGGAGGAAGTCATAGAGGCGCTGCACGTAACCCAGCGTAGGCAGCCCCGCGGCGCTCCGGGGTCAACCGGAGGTGCGATCCGCATCGATCGCGTGTACTCCCCAAGGTGGAGGCCCGCTTAGCCTGCGGTCTGTGACGAACGACAAGCGGGCGGGTGACACCGCCGCCCCGCGCGGCTGGCGGGATGCCGCGGAGACCGCCCTGTACGGCCCCGACGGCTTCTATCGGCGCCCGGAGGGGCCCGCGGGCCACTTCCGCACCTCCGTGCACGCCTCGCCCCTGTACGCGGACGCGGTGGCGCGGCTCCTGTGCCGCCTCGACGCCGCTCTCGACCACCCGGACGAGATCGCTTTCATCGACATGGGCGCGGGCCGGGGCGAGCTGACGGCGGGGGTTCTCGCCGCGCTGCCCCCGGAAGTGGAGGCACGCGTGCGTGCCTGCGCGGTGGAGCGCGCGGAGCGGCCCGCCGGTCTCGACCCGCGCGTGGAGTGGCGGGACGCGCCACCGGCCGGGGTCACGGGGCTGCTCTTCGCCAACGAGTGGCTGGACAACGTCCCCCTGGACGTCGCCGAGGTGGCGGCCGACGGCACGGTCCGCCGCGTCCTGGTGGGCGAGGACGGCACCGAGTCCCTCGGCGGCCCGGTCGAGGGCCGGGACGCCCGCTGGCTGGACCGCTGGTGGCCGCTGGGTCCCGAGCCGGGCCTGCGCGCGGAGATCGGGCGCCCGCGCGACGAGGCGTGGGAGGGGGCCGTGGCGGCCCTGGAGCGCGGTCTGGCGGTCGCCGTGGACTACGCGCACTCCCGGGACGACCGGCCGCCGTTCGGGACGCTGACGGGCTTCAGGGCGGGCCGCGAGACGGCGCCCGTGCCGGACGGGAGCTGTGACATCACGGCCCATGTGGCGCTGGACGCCTGCGCCCGGGAGGGGGCCGCGCTGCTCACCCAGCGGGCGGCGCTCGGCGCGCTCGGGGTGAGCGGTGGCCGCCCGCCGCTGACCCTCGCCTCCAGCGACCCCGCGGCCTACGTACGCGCGCTGGCCCGCGCCGGAGAGGCCGCCGAGCTGACCGCGCCCGGCGGGCTCGGGGACTTCGGGTGGCTGCTCCAGCCGGTCGGCGCCCCGAACCCGCTGCTCGCACCCTGACCGGCCGCGCCTGCGCTACTTGTCGATGTCGCCGACCACGAAGAAGAGCGACCCCAGGATGGCCACCATGTCCGCGACCAGCTGGCCGGGGAGCAGTTCGGTGAGCGCCTGGATGTTGTTGAACGAGGCCGAGCGCAGCTTCAGGCGGTACGGCGTCTTCTCGCCCTTGGAGACCAGGTAGTAGCCGTTGATGCCGAGGGGGTTCTCGGTCCACGCGTACGTATGGCCCTCAGGGGCCTTGAGGACCTTCGGCAGCCGCTGGTTGACCGGCCCCCGCGGCAGCTCCGCGAGCCGGTCGAGGCAGGCGTCGGCGAGGTCCAGGGCGTTGTGGGTCTGCTCCAGGAGGCACTCGAAGCGGGCCAGGCAGTCGCCCTCCTCGCGCGTGACGACCTTCAGGGTGTCCTGGAGTTCGCCGTACGCCAGGTAGGGCTCGTCGCGGCGCAGGTCGAAGTCGACGCCGGAGGCGCGGGCGATGGGGCCGCTCACTCCGTAGGCGTGCGCCGCCTCGGCCGTGAGGACGCCGACGCCGCGCGTACGGCCCCGGAAGATCTCGTTGCCGAGCACCAGGCGGTCGTACACGTCCATGCGGGAACGCACCGACGCGACGGCCTCCCGCGCGCGGGAGGTCCATCCGGAAGGCATGTCCTCCTTGAGGCCCCCCACGCGGTTGAACATGTAGTGCATGCGTCCGCCGGAGATCTCCTCCATGACGTTCTGGAGCTCCTCGCGCTCGCGGAACGCGTGGAAGACCGGGGTGATCCCGCCCAGTTCGAGAGGGTAGGAGCCGAGGAACATCAGGTGGTTGAGGACCCGGTTCAGCTCCGCGAGCAGGGTGCGCGTCCACACCGCGCGCTCGGGCACCTCCATGCCGAGCATCCGCTCGACGGCCATCACGACGCCCAGTTCGTTCGAGAACGCCGACAGCCAGTCGTGACGGTTGGCCAGCATCACGATCTGCCGGTAGTCCCGGGCCTCGAAGAGCTTCTCCGCACCCCGGTGCATATAGCCGATGACCGGCTCCGCGTGCTGGATGCGCTCACCGTCCAGGACGAGGCGCAGGCGGAGCACGCCGTGCGTGGACGGGTGCTGGGGGCCGATGTTGAGCACCATGTCGGTGCTCTCTGCCGCACCGCCGATGCCGAGCGTGGTCTCCGTGGTGGTCTCCGTCGTGGGACTCATGCGCACAGTCTCTCTCACCCGCACCCGGGTGTCGGAGGTCGTACGTACGCTTGGGGCATGGACACGGGGACGGCAGAGCCCGCGGGACCGGCGGGGGCGCACGAGGGACCGGTCTGGACGGGGCTGCCGCGCGGCCTGCTGAAGATGCGGCGGCTGCTGCTCCTGGCCTGGCTGGTGCCGGTCGCCGCGGCGGTCGGCGTGCTGCTCGGTCTGGCCGCGGGCCCCGCCTGGGCCGCCCTCGCCCTGCTGCCGCTCGCCCTCGCGGCATGGGGCTGGTGGATGCTCGGCCGGAACTGGCAGTCGTGGCGGTACGCGGAGCGGGTCGACGACCTGCTGATCAGCCGGGGCGTGCTCTGGCACGAGGAGACCGTCGTGCCGTACGGCAGGATGCAGCTCGTCGAGGTGACCTCGGGGCCCGTGGAGCGGCACTTCGGGCTCGCGGGCGTCCAGCTCCACACCGCCGCCGCGGCGACCGACGCGCGCATCCCCGGGCTGCTTCCCGAGGAGGCCGAGCGGCTCCGTGACCGGCTGACCGAGCTCGGCGAGGCCCGATCGGCGGGACTGTGAGCGGCGACGCGTCCGTGGAGGACGGCGTGGCGGACGAGCGCGCGGGCGCGCGGGGCGGGAC
>NZ_JASKYR010000434.1:0-7636 GCF_041028215.1 Streptomyces flavofungini | reverse complement strand
GTGCGTGCGTCCCCAAGCTGGTCCAGACCAATGAGGTTGTCAAGACCTCAAACACCTCTTGATGCACAGGGGCCCCATAGAGCCGAACCCCTCACTTCCACATGAACAGTGGGAAGTTGGGTGTCGAGTCGACCATGACGTGGATATGGTGCTGAGGCAGGAGTGCACGACGACCGGGGGTGTACGCGTTGCCGACCGCCATAGCCGTCACCGGCCCCGATTTGGTGCTGCCGTCGCCCGACCGGCACACGCCATCGGCGGCCGTCCTCCAGTCCGCCGCGCAGTCCCCGCGCACGTACTCGCTCGACCAGGCGCTCACCGAGATGGACATGCTCATCGAGCATCACGGGTATGTGATCGTCCTCTGCCCGGCCTCCGCGCCCACCGCCGTCGAGCACCGGCTGTACGCGATCCGCTCGGTCCTGGAGAGCGACCGCATCGCCGTCGTCCGCTCCGACCTGCCGCCGCTCGGCCTCGCCGTGCTCGCGCTCCAGCTCCGCCAGCTCTCGGTCTGCGACTTCAGCCCCGGCGTCCTCGCGTCGGCCGCGCGGCTCCTGTCCCACTACATCTACGCGGGCGCCCTGCTCGGCTCCGTCGCCAAGCTGGACCGCGTCCCCGTCACCCTCCAGTC
The DNA here is from genome assembly GCF_041028215.1 of Streptomyces flavofungini. Lineage (GTDB taxonomy): Bacteria > Actinomycetota > Actinomycetes > Streptomycetales > Streptomycetaceae > Streptomyces > Streptomyces flavofungini_B. Next base: position 7,005 of record NZ_JASKYR010000434.1, on the reverse strand, counting down.
GCACGCCAAGTCATGGCTGCCGGGCGCCCAGTTCGCCGTGCTCGCCACACCCCGGCCCGAGCTGGTGAAGGTGGTGGCCGGAGACGGCGCGGCGACCCTGCCAGGACCCGGGTTCGGTACGCGGATGCTGTACGCCCCCGGGCAGCTCGCGCCCGGCTGGGTCACCGACACCCTCGCCCCGGCCTGGAACTGCCAGGGGGTCACCGAGGCGCGCCCGAGCGCCGAGTCCGCGCGCTGGTGGGCCACCGGCAGGCTCGTCGAGTTCGCGGCGGCCATCCCGGACATCTCGGTCCTCTACCAGCTCGTGTCGTCCGTCCGGCGCGACGACTGCCACTGGTGCGGGCTCGAACTCATCGGGGACCGCTGTGCGTTCTGCGCCGCGCCGCTGCCCCCGGTCATGGACCGCCCCGCGCCACCGCGCACCCTCGCGCCGGGCGGCGCGACCGCCCTGCCCCGGGGCGCCACCTAGCCGCCGCCCCGGCCTCGTACCCGCACTCCGTACGCGACCCGACCCCGACCGATCCTGCGCCACATCGCTCACTGTCCGTAGCCAACCGCACGCGATCGAGGTAGTCCGGCCCATGAACTCACGCCAGCGCCGCGGCGTCATCCTGCTGGTCCTGTCGGTCCTGTGCGCGCTCGGCGCGTTCGCGGGCGTGCTCTCGGTGATCCGCGACGTGAACTCCAAGGTGGGCCCCGAGACCCCCGCGTACAAGCTCAAGACGGACATCGCGCCCTACAAGGAACTCACCGCCGACCAGTTCGAGAAGGTCGAGATGCCCGAGCGGTGGCTCTCCGGCAACGCCGTCACCGACCTCGGCGAGATCCGCGGCAAGATCGCCGTCACGCAGCTCAGGAAGGGCTCGCTGCTCCAGTCCGACATGATCGTGCGGCGCCCCGAACTCGGCCCCGGGCAGCAGGAGATCGCCATCATGATCGACGCCGCGACCGGTGTCGCGGGCAAGATCACGCCGGGCGCGAAGGTCAACATCTACGCCACCTTCAAGGGCGAGAGCGACAGCGCGAAGGACCAGTCCAAAGTCATCGTGGAGGGCGCCAAGGTGCTCGACGTCGGCAAGCTGACCCCGCTCGAACCGGACCAGGACGACCGCACGCGCCGCAGGGCGAGCGAGGCCGTGCCGATCACCTTCGCCCTCGGCACGGCGGACGCGCAGCGCGTCGCGTACGCCGAGTCGTTCGCGACCCACGTCCGGCTCGCCCTGGTCGGCGCGGGCGGCGACGCCACCGTCCCGCCGCGGGACCGGACGTACACCCTCGACGAGGACAAGTAGGAGGCTCGTATGGCCACCCGGATCCTCCCCGCCGTCGGGGACATCGAGGCCGCCCGCGCGCTGTCCACGCTCGCCGGACAGCTCCCCGACGCCGAACCCGCGCTGCCGGTCGGGGACTCCACCGCGCTCCTCGACACCCTGGCCCGGCTCGCCGCCGAGTCGGTCGACGAACTGCCCGAGGTCGTCCTCGTCCACGAGCGCATCGGGCCCGCCCCCGCGCTCGACCTCATCAGGGACCTCGTCCTGCGCTTCCCGGCCGTCGGCGTGGTCCTGATCACCGCCGACACCAGCCCGGAGCTCCTCACCGCCGCCATGGACTCCGGCGCCCGCGGCATCGTCGGCTTCCCGCTCGCCTACGACGCCCTCGCCGAACGCGTCCAGGCCGCCGCGGCCTGGTCCGCGGGCATGCGGCGCCACCTGGGCAGCGGGGGGCTCGAACTGTACGGGGGAAGCGGCCCCGCGGGACCGCCCGGCGCCGGCACGGTCGTCGCCGTCAGCGGGGCCAAGGGCGGCGTGGGGACGACGGTGACGGCGGTCCAGCTCGCCCTCGCGGCCCAGGCGTCGGGACGCTCGGCCGCCCTCGTCGACCTCGACCTCCAGTCCGGGGACGTCGCCTCCTACCTCGACGTGCAGTTCCGGCGCTCGATCGCCGACCTCGCCGCCATCAGCGACATCACGCCCCGCGTCCTCCAGGACGCCGTCTACACCCACGAGACCGGCCTCGGCCTCCTCCTCGCCCCCGCCGACGGCGAACGCGGCGAGGAGGTCACCGACCGCGTCGCCCGCCAGACCCTCGGCGCCCTGCGCGCCCGGTACGACGTCGTGGTCGTCGACTGCGGCGCCTACGTCACCTCCGCGAGCGCCACCGCCGTCGAGGTCGCCGACCACGCCCTGCTGCTCGTCACCCCCGACGTGGTGGCGGTCCGCGCGGCCAAGCGCGTGGTGCGGCTCTGGGACCGCCTCCAGGTCCGCAAGGCCGAGGAGACCCTCACGGTCGTCAACCGGCACGGCAAGGGCACCGAGATCCAGCCCTCCCTGGTGGAGCGCGTCACCGGCACCAGGACGGCCCGCACCACCGTGCCCGCCGCCTTCAAGGAGCTCCAGACCGTTCTCGACGCGGGCCGCATGCAGGACCTGGAGAGCCGCTCCTCGGTCAAGCAGGCGCTCTGGGGCCTCGCGGGCGAACTGGGCCTCGTCGAACCGCGGGCCAGGGCGGGCGCCAAGGGCGGCGGCAGGCGCGGCGCCCTCGCCCTGCGCCGCAGGGCCGCGAGCGGCGACCGGGACACGGCCCGCGGCGGCGACCGGGGCGCGGTCACCCTCGAATTCGCGGCGATGTTCCCGCTGATCCTCGTGGTCATGACGATCCTCTGGCAGTGCGCGCTCTACGGCTACACGTACTCCCTGGCGGGCAACGCCGCGGACGAGGCGGCGCGGGCCGCGACCGCGGCGTACGCGGTGGGTGACGGCGCGGCGGGCGCCTGTTCCGCCGCCGCGAAGGAGCACCTGCCCGCCGCCTGGCAGGACGCGGAGGTCTCCTGCACGGACGAGGGCACGGTGTGGAAGGCCCGCGTCTCGGTGGACGTGCCGGTGTTCTTCCCTGGCTTCGACGCGGGGTGGCACGTCGACGGGAAGGCGGGCGCGGCCAAGGAAGGTGCCGAGGGAGGGGCGGGATGAGGGGCTTCTTCGTGCGGTGCCGAGGCCGTGGCCGCCGACTGACCGGGGACGACCGGGGTGTCTCGATGCTGGAGTTCGCCGGGTTCCTGCCGGTCCTGCTGCTCGTCGGCCTCGCGGCGATCCAGCTCGGCCTGGTCGGCTACGCCGCAGGCCAGGCGGGCTCCGGCGCCCGCGCGGCGGCCCGCGCGGCCTCGCAAGGAGACTCCGGGGAGGCGGCGGGCGCGGCGGCCATGGACGGCGGCCTCGACTCCTCCGTCGGCGTCAGCCGGGGCGGCGGCACGACGACGGCCACGGTGGAGGTGCGGGTCCCGAAACTGCTGCCGTTCATCGACGCCGGATGGAGCGTCACCAAGAAGGCCACGATGCCGAACGACGATGCAGCCGACGCCGACGCCGGGTATTGAAGCCCCCGTACCACCCGAACAGTCCGTACACGAGAAGGAGGTCGAAGGACGGCATGAGCCTGCGTGACCGCGTGGCCCCGACCCGCCAGACCGAGCCGAGCCGTGACGACGGACTCGTCGCGGTCTACCGCGCCAAGCTCCTGGAGGAGATCGACCTCGCCGAGATGTCCTCGCTGACGGCGGCGGACCGCCGCGTCCGCCTGGAGCGCGTACTCGGCCACATCATCAGCCGCGAGGGCCCGGTGCTCTCCACCGCCGAGCGCGCCCAGCTCATCCGGCGCGTCGTGGACGAGGCCCTCGGCCTCGGCGTGCTCGAACCGCTCCTCGCCGACGCCTCCATCACCGAGATCATGGTGAACGGCCCCGACTCGGTCTTCGTCGAGCGCAACGGCCGCGTGGAGCAGCTCCCGCTCCGCTTCGCCTCCAACGACCAGCTCATGCAGACCATCGAGCGCATCGTCTCGACCGTGAACCGCCGCGTGGACGAGTCGAACCCGATGGTCGACGCCCGCCTCCCCACCGGCGAGCGCGTCAACGTCATCATCCCGCCGCTGACCCTCACCGGCGCTACGCTCACCATCCGCCGCTTCCCGCGCGCCTACACGCTCCCGGAGCTGATCGGCCTCGGCTCGCTCGACGAGCACATGCTGATGCTGCTCGCCGCGTTCGTGCGCGCCCGCTTCAACCTCATCGTCAGCGGCGGCACCGGCACCGGCAAGACCACGCTCCTCAACGCGCTCTCCGGTCTCATCCCGGCCCACGAGCGCATCATCACCATCGAGGACTCCGCCGAACTCCAGCTCCAGCAGGACCACGTGATCCGCCTCGAATCCCGCCCCGCGAACGTCGAGGGCAAGGGCCAGATCACCATCCGCGACCTCGTACGCAACAGCCTCCGCATGCGCCCCGACCGCATCATCGTCGGCGAGGTGCGCGGCGGCGAGACCCTCGACATGCTCCAGGCGATGTCGACGGGACACGACGGCTCGCTCGCCACCGTCCACGCGAACACCGCCGAGGACGCCCTGATGCGGCTCCAGACCCTCGGGTCCATGTCGGAGGTGCAGATCCCCTTCGAAGCGCTCAAGGACCAGATCAACTCGGCCGTCGACGTGGTCATCCAGCTCGCCAGGCACAGCGACGGCTCCCGCCGGATCGCCGAGATCGTGCTGCTCGTCTCGCACGGCCGCCAGCAGTTCCGCATCGTCCCCGTCACCCGCTTCGTGCCCCGCCCGATCGGGCCCGACCGCGTCGTGCACGGCTATTACGAACATCTGCCGCTGCCGCGCGAGGTCGCCGACAAGCTGTACGGGGCGGGCGAACCGGTGCCACCGGCGTTCGGCGTGGCGGAGGCCATCGACGTGATGAACACGAGAGAGGCGATCGGATGACCGGCGGACGGCCGACCGACCTGTCACGCCACCCGGCGGGAGGCGCCCGATGAACGATCCCGCGCTGCTCGCGCTCGGCGCCACCCTGCTCACCGGCACGCTCGCCGTCGCCGGGGTCCACACGTACGCTTCGGGGCGCGCCCAGCGCGCGGCCCTGGTGGACCGCCTCGCGCTGGGACCCGGCAGCGGGGACGGCGGGCCGCCGGGCCGTGCGCGCCGCTTCGCCGCCGTCGACCGCAGACTCCGCCGCACCCGCCTCGGCCGCGCGATCCACCTGCGGCTCTCCTCGACGGGACTCGACCTGACGGCGGGGGAGTTCTTCAGTTACGTGGTGGCGGTCGTCGCGGCGCTCTGGGCGATGGCGGCCGCGACGCTCGCCCCCTTCTTCGGGCCGATCGCGGGGGTCGTCGCCGTCTGGTGCGCGGTCGCGTTCCTCAACTGGCAGCGGCAGAAACGCATCGAGGCCTTCATCAACCAGCTCCCCGACGTGGCCCGCATCCTCGCCAACGCCACGGCGGCGGGCCTCGCCCTGCGCACCTCCCTGGCCATGGCGGCGGAGGAACTGGAGGCCCCGGCGGGCGAGGAGCTGTCGCACGTGGCCGACCAGCTCACCCTGGGCCGCTCGATCGACGACACCCTGGGCGAACTGGCCGAACGCCTGCCCTCGCGCGAGCTGATAGTGCTGGTGACGACGCTCGTCCTGTCCAACAAGGCGGGCGGCACGGTGGTCAACTCCCTGCGCAACCTCACCCAGACCCTGGAGGACAGGAAGGAGACGCGGCGCGAGGTCCGCACGATGCTGTCGGAGGTCCACGCGACCGCGTTCACGGTGCCGCTGCTCGGCCTCGGCTCGCTCCTCCTGATCAACTCCTCCAACGAGGGCGCACTGGAGCGCGTGACCGGCTCCCCGATGGGCCAGACGCTGATCCTGATCTCCCTCGGCCTGTACGGGATCGGCTTCTTCGTGATCAGGCGCCTCGGAAAGATCGAGGTCTGAGCCGTGCACCGGACAGGGAGGGGACGACGTTGATGGCGCTGGCTCTCGCGGTGCTGATGGGTCTCGCGGTGGCGGGCGTCTGCCAGGGCATCCGCATGTACCGCGCGGACGCGAAGCTGCCCGCCGACCTCGCCGTGGCCCTGGAGGTCGGCGCGACCCGGGTCTCGGCCGCGGGCTCGGCGGTGGACCGCCTCGGGATGCGGTTCGCGCCGCTGGTCCTGCGCCTGATGGGCCCGAAGCGGGTCGACGCCAAGCGGCAGCGCATCGACATGGCGGGCAACCCCGGCGGCCTCACGATCGACCGCTACGCGGCACGCCGCGCGGTCTACGGCGCCTTCGGCGTCCTCCTCGGCCTGATCTTCCTCACCAACGGCTCCCCGCTCTTCGCCCTGCTGACCTTCGCCTTCGGCGCCACGGCCGCGGACGGGCTGATCTGGCAGGCGATCCGCGAACGCCGCGAGGTCATCGACCGCACGCTGCCGGACTTCCTCGACGTCCTCGCGGTCGTGGTCTCCGCGGGACTCGGCTTCCGGCAGGCGCTCGACCGGGTGGCGGAGCGGTACGAGGGTCCGTGGGCGGACGAACTGCGCATCACGCTGCGCCAGATGGACATGGGCGTCAGCCGCCGCCAGGCGTTCGACGCGCTGCGCCGCCGCAACTCCTCCGAGCAGGTCGCCCAGTTCGTCTCCGCGCTCCAGCAGGGCGAGGAACTCGGCTCCCCGATCGCGGACACGCTCATCCAGATCGCCACGGACATGCGCCGCACCGACGCCCAGAACTCCCGCCGCCGCGCGGCGAAGACGATTCCCAAGGCCACGATGGTGACGCTGGTATTCATGCTCCCCGCCACGATGATCCTTATCGCGGCGGGCATGTTCCTCGGCTCGGGCTCCGACTTCGGCTCCATTCTGGGACGTTGACGATGCCGCCGAGATCGACTTCGCGAAAACCCTTCGCGGGTGCAACTGGATGTGGGACAGTCGGTCCTGAGTTCGCGGTTCGCGGGAGGGGGTTTCGTGCATGGTGATCTCACAGGTGGGGAAGAGAATCCGCCAACTTGCGGGGCCGGGGTGGGCGAAAACCCCTTGGTCGCGCAGAGTTGCTGCCGAGCCACGTGTTGTCGCGTACGTTGCCTTTGGCGACGCCGACGGTGGTCGCGGTGGTCGCGGAATCGGGTGGCAGAGAAGGAGCCGTCGTGCTGMAGSAACGCGTSCTCGAAGYCTGGGTCGMCCGGACACTGACGATCG
>NZ_JASKYR010000433.1:0-5721 GCF_041028215.1 Streptomyces flavofungini | reverse complement strand
GATCCGGGCCCCAGGGCGGAGTCGGGGTCCCGGTCGAGTACGTGCCGCCGGAGCCCTCGTACGCGACGGGCCGAGCCGGATGCGGGCCCGCGTGACCGGGCGCGCCGACCGCCCGGGGTGCCGTGCCGAGCGGACCGTCGGGGCCGAACCCCCTCGGCAGCGGCCCGAGCTGGTCGAAGATCTCGACGAGCTCATCGTCCGGGCTCGGCTCCGGCAGCATCTCCGTCGCCGACGCCAGGGCCTTGCGGGCCCCGGTGGCCGTACGGAAACGCTGCTGCGGGTCCGGCTGGAGCAGCGTGGCCAGAACCTGCCAGAGCGGCTCGGGGACGCCGCGTGGGGCGCTCGGGGTGCCATGGTCGACGAAGCGTTCGATCAGGGCCTTGGCGTCCGGCTTGGCCCCCTCCAGGAGGTACAGGGCGACGAGCCCCACGGCGAAGAGGTCGGCGGTGAAGTCCGGCTCGGCGCCCAGCATCTGCTCGGGGGCGAAGTAGCCAGGCGTCCCCACGACATAGTCGGTCTCGGTCAGCCGTGGCTCGCCCTTGCGCATCGAGATGCCGAAGTCGGACAGACGCAGATGCGGACGTCCGGTGCCGGTGGCCTCCAGCAGGATGTTGGCCGGTTTGATGTCGCGGTGCACGACCCCCTCGGCATGGACGGCAGCGAGTCCCGAGAGGAGCTGGTCGAGCAGGGTGCAGGCGAAGTGGAGCGGCAGGGGGCCGTAGTCCCCGATGACATGCGCCAGCGAGCCGCCGGCGACCAGATCCATGGTGAACAGGACCTTGTCGTCGTCGGCGGCCCAGCTGGCGGGCGCGAGCACATGCGGATGGTCGATCCGCAGCGCCTGCTCCCTGACGAACCGCAACAGGGAGTGCGCGTCACTCTGCTGCAGCACCTTGGCGGCCACATAGCGGTGCCGCCGGTGGTCCCAGGCGCGCCAGACCGCTCCGACTCCCCCGTGTCCGACCGGATCGACCAGTTCGTACCGGCCGGCGAAGACCTCACCCATGGTCGCGTTCCGCTCCCCTTCCGGGCCGCGCGACGGCCCGGTCGACGGATCAGCTCTGGCTCAGCGGATCAGCTCTGGTGCGCCTCGTAGTGGGCGACCGCGTCCGCGGTGCGCCCGGCGCCGTACACCCTGAGGAACTCTGCCAGCTCCGGGTGGGTGGGGGCGAGGGAGTCCGCGGCATCGATGATGTCACCGGCGGCCGACACCGAGCGCAGCAGTGACTGGATCTCACGCACCACGCGCTTGACCGTGGGCGCGCCCGAACTGGTCGTCGTCTGAGCGGTGTTGGTCAGCACGGAGCCGCCCTGGGACTTCTTGATCTCGTCCATGCGGTCGGTGGCCTCGGCGGCGCTCACGCTGCCGTCGGCGACCTGGCCCGCCAGTTCCTGGAGAAGCTGTACGCGCTGGACGACCGCCGGATTGCCGATCTTGGCCCGCTGACCGCTCATCAGCTGGGACAGCATGGGCGCGGAGAGGCCGAGGACTCCGGCCAGGCGCGCCTGATTCAGACCCAGATCATCGATGAGGCGACGGAAGAGCGCCCCCAGCGGCTCTCCGTACCAGTTCCGCTGGAGCTCCCGTGCTCTCGCGGTGGTGTCCTGCTGTGCGGCGTCCATTGCGTCTCCCCATCGCTTCCCCTAAGACCGTGCTTCGCTGCCGCGAACCACGTCGTGCATCTTACGGAGCGTGGTCGTTGACCGGGAGCCCCAATCCTTTTGCGAGATCCGGGGGGAGACCCGGTACTCTGGTCCCCGGTGCACGCCGGGGAAGTGATTCTTCAGGCGGCCGCGCCGTCCGCGGGGCCTTAGCTCAGTTGGTAGAGCGCTGTCTTTGCATGGCAGATGTCAGGGGTTCGACTCCCCTAGGCTCCACATCGCAAAAGCCCTCCTGACCTGTGAAAACGCAGGTCAGGAGGGCTTTTTCAGCTGTTGCGGAGGCTCCGGGTATGCGGAGGCCGCGGCTGCGCGGAGACGCGGGTCCGTTGCGGAAGCCTCGCGCATGCGGGGACGTACATCTGTGGCGGGCCGCCGTTTCACGTGAAACATCGCGGCCCGTGCCGCCGACGGTGCGACCCGCCGACGGTTCGGTCCGACGACTTCTCAGCCTTGCTTGTCGCGGTCCGCCGCCTCGGCCTCGGCTTCGGCCTGCTTGGCCTGGACCTCGGGGTCGAGCGAGTCCTGGGCGCTGCCGTCGACCGAGGTCAGCGACGCGCTGGCGGGGACCTCAGTGGCCTCCGGCGGCTCGACCAGCCAGTCGGGGTTGGCCTGCTTGTCCCACCACTTCCAGGCGGCGATGGCTCCGCCGGCGAGAAGGCCGAACAGGACGACCCTCTTGGCGACGCGTCCGGTCCTGGCCCGCCGCTCGTGCTTGCGGATCAGGCGCTGGACCTCCTTGGACGAGACCTGCCCGCGCAGCGCGGCCAGCGCGGCCGTGCCACGTGAGGCGGCTTCTTCCTTCACCGGCTGTGCCGCGGCCACCGCGTGCTCTATGCGCGGCTTGGAATAGTCGGCGGCCTGTCGCGCGGCCTTGCGGGTGCGTGCGGCGGCCTCATGGGCGGCGTGGTCGACCTTCGGCGGCACGTGCGTGCGCGCCTGTTCGACGCGGGGGGCGACGTAGGCGCCGTACTGGACACGGGCCTGCTCGGCCGCTTGGGAAACCTTGGGCGCGAGCCGTACGCGCGCCTCATGGGCGTAGTGCGTGGCTCGATCCCTGGCCGTGTCGGCGTATGGCGCCACCGCGTCCGCGGCGTGCCGCACGCTGTCCTTGGCCGAGCCGGTCGCGGCGCGCACGCTCTCGATGCGGGTCACGTGATCCTCCTCCTCGGTGGCGTATACGTATGTCACCTTTCCACCCTTTCAAGGATCATGCCTTCTGGATCGCCATTGGGCATGAGAGGGCGGGCATCCGGGTCATCGCTGACTCCGGCCAATCGGCGTTCTTGGTCAGCGGTGATCAATGTGCTTGATTCGGGGCAAGTAGAGCTCTTCGCCGACAATGCCACGGATCGCTTCGGCGCGCGCCCACTCGGTGGCTACTCGTCCCAATCCGGTCCGTGGCAGGATCGGGGTGTCACAGAAGACAACGGAAGGCAGATCGTGGCTGAGCAGCTTTACGCCACCCTGAAGACCAACCAAGGCGACATCGAGGTGCGGCTGCTGCCGAATCACGCGCCGAAGACGGTCAAGAACTTTGTGGAGCTCGCCCAGGGCGAGCGTGAGTGGACCCACCCGCAGACCGGCCAGAAGACCAAGGACCGTCTGTACGACGGCACGGTCTTCCACCGTGTCATCAGCGGCTTCATGATCCAGGGCGGCGACCCGCTGGGCAATGGCACGGGCGGCCCTGGCTATGAGTTCGAGGACGAGTTCCACCCGGACCTCGCCTTCGACAAGCCCTACCTCCTTGCGATGGCCAACGCCGGTCCGGGCACCAACGGCTCGCAGTTCTTCGTGACTGTGTCGCCGACGGCGTGGCTGACCCGCAAGCACACGATCTTCGGCGAGGTCTCCAACGAGGCCGGCAAGAAGGTCGTGGACGCCATCGCGGCCACGCAGACCAACCCGCGCACCGACCGCCCGGTCAACGACGTGGTCATCGAGTCCGTGGTCATCGAGACCCGCGACGCCTGATCACCGCGTTTCTCGCGCATCCCGCGCGCAGGCCGCGAGGGAACCAAACCGCCCCGCCCGTCCGTAAGGAAGGGCGGGGCGGCGCGTTGCCACGTGTGCCGTCGCAGTGCCTTCGTACGGAGATTGAGGGGACCCCATGGACCAGGCGCCAGGCAGCCCGCAGGAGCCGCAGGGGGCATCGGGCCTGCCCGGCTGCTACCGGCATCCCGACCGGGAGACCGGTATAACCTGCACGCGCTGTGAGCGTCCCATCTGCCCCGAGTGCATGATCAGCGCCTCGGTCGGCTTCCAGTGCCCGGACTGTGTCCGCGGCGGCTCGGGCACGGGCCACGCGCCGCAGGCCAATCAGCCGCGCACGGTCGCGGGCGGCGCGGTCACCGCCGATCCGCGTCTGATCACCAAGATCCTGATCGGCCTCAACCTCGCGCTCTTCCTGGTGCAGATGGCCGTCGGGGACCGCTTCACCGATCGTTACGACCTGATCGGGCGGGCCTTCGTGCCGGACCTCGGGTCGATCGAGGGCGTGGCCGAGGGGCAGTGGTACCGCCTGGTCACCTCGATGTTCCTGCACAGCAGCGTCATGCACATCGCCTTCAACATGCTGAGCCTGTGGTGGATCGGCGGCCCGCTCGAAGCGGCGCTCGGCCGGGTGCGCTATGTGGCCCTGTATCTGGCGTCCGGTCTCGCGGGCAGTGCGCTGACCTATCTGCTCGCCGCGCAGAACCAGCCCTCGCTCGGGGCGTCCGGTGCCATCTTCGGTCTGTTCGGGGCCACCGCCATCCTGATGCGCCGCCTGAACTACGACATGCGGCCGGTGCTCGCCCTGCTCGCGATCAACCTGCTGATCACGGCCTTCTGGCCCAGCATCGCGTGGCAGGCACACGTGGGCGGGCTCGTCGGCGGCCTGATCGTCGGTTACGCCATGGTGCACGCGCCGCGCGAGCGGCGGGCGCTCATCCAGTACGGAAGCTGTGCGCTCGTGCTGGTCGTGGCTGTGGCCATGGTCGTCATCAGGACCGGGCAGCTCACCTGAGGTGACCCCGTTGTCCACAGCGGGTGCCCGATCTTGTGCGAGCCGTGGGGAACAACAGTGCCCCTTGTCGCTGACCTGGGTTTTCCCAGTAAGGACAAGGGGCGTGCGCCGGGCCGACGATCCGGTGGGTCAGTCACACCGGCGTCAACCGGCCGAGAGTTATCCACAGATCTTCAGACCTTTTCCCCATGTGGATAGCGCTGTGGATAACTCAGGGCAGGGCTTGTGTGTGAGGCGCGGATACGCCTCACACGGCACCGCCTACTTCCACTGCGTGGAGACGCCGAATCCCGCCGCGATGAAGCCGAAGCCGACCACGATGTTCCAGTTGCCGAGCGGGTCGATCGGCAGCTTGCCGTCGGTGACATAGAAAACGACGATCCAGGCCAGGCCGATCAGGAACATCGCCAGCATCACCGGAGCCACCCAGCTGCGATTCGTCAGCTTGATGTTCGTCGCCTTCTTGGCGGGCGGCGGCGTGTAGTCGTCTGCCTTCTTGCGGATACGTGACTTCGGCACGAGGGTCTCTCCTGTCGATGCGCTGCGTGGCCGCGCAGGTAACTGTCATAGGGCGCCGGGCGGGACTCCATGGGGAGCTGAGGCCTCCCCCAGGCGTCCGTTAGCGTAGTGCTTCCGCGGCGTCGAAGGAGATAAGGGTACGTTGAGCAATTCTGCCGACCCCCACAAAGGTGCCGGTCGCCGCTCCCGGTGGCGCCCGGTTCGGGTGCTTACGGGTGCCGTTTTCGCCCTTGCCGGGCTGATCTTCTTCACCAGTTTCAACACGGCCAAGGGCACGAACATCCGCACCGACGCCTCCCTGCTGAAACTCTCCGACCTCATTCAGGAGCGCAGCCACAAGAACGGCGCGCTCGACGAGTCCAACGGCTCCCTGCGCGATGACGTCGAATCGCTCGCCCAGCGCGACAACGGCGGCACCAAGGCCGACGACGCCCGCCTGAAGGCGCTGGAGGACAACGCGGGCACCAAGAAGCTCAGCGGCGAGGCGGTCACCGTCACCCTCGCCGACGCCCCGCCCGACGCCAGGGCCAAGC
>NZ_JASKYR010000432.1:0-6711 GCF_041028215.1 Streptomyces flavofungini | reverse complement strand
GCGCGGGCGAGGCCTTGCGCTTGAAGGCCTGCACGAGGCCGAGCACCATCGCGACGAGACCGGCGCCGATGGCGATGCCGTACGACTTGCTGATGTTCGCGTCGTCCACCGGCAGCAGCGCCCAGGCGAGCGCCGCAGTGACGACGAGCGTCCCCCCCCCCCCCCCCCCCCCCCCCGAGGAAGACACCCTCAAGGGCGGCGTACGTCAGGATCAGCGCGGGCGAGGCCTTGCGCTTGAAGGCCTGCACGAGGCCGAGCACCATCGCGACGAGACCGGCGCCGATGGCGATGCCGTACGACTTGCTGATGTTCGCGTCGTCCACCGGCAGCAGCGCCCAGGCGAGCGCCGCAGTGACGACGAGCGTGCCGAGCGTGGTCGCGGTGCGCAGGACGACGTCGTCCATCGTCATGCGGCCGGCCGACGTCATGGGCGCGGGGGCGCCGTGCTGGACGTCCTGCTGGGCGTACGGGTTGGTGGCGTAGGGGTTGCCCGCGGGGGCCTGCTGGCCCGCGTACGGATTGCCCTGCGCGTACGGGTTGCCCTGCTGGGCGGTCTGGGTCGCTGCTGCGGGTCCCCCGGCCTGCGGCTGCGCGCCGAAGCCGGCGTAGCCGTTGTCGCGGCTGAACCCCCGTCGCGAGAAGACCGGGTTACTGCTCCTCATTTCACTCCTCCATGGCCACCGTGTGTGGCTTTGCCTCAAGAGTAATGCGTAGGCAAAGGGATGACCCTAGTGCTTGGGGAGGATCTTTCCCTCTCTGTGACCGAGAACGCTCGGGACGGGCCGCACTGTTCCCGGATCGGAACCGTTGCCCCGGACGAGTGGCACCAGGGAGATCGCCACGGCCCCGAGCACGGCGGCCACGGCGAAGGTCGTGAAGCCGAGCGAGGCGTTCCCGCCCGCCACGACCGCGCCGCCGAGCCAGGGCCCCACGACGGCCCCGGTGCGCCCGACGCCGGTGACCCAGCCGAGGCCGGTGGCGCGCTCGGCGGGCCCGTACACCGTGGGCGCCGCCGCGTAGACCATGACCTGGGCCGAGAAGAGCCAGATGCCGGTGACGAAGACGACGGCGTAGGCGATGCCGAGCGGCAGCTCGGCCTTGAGCAGGAACGCCCCGCACGCCGTGAGCACGAACCAGACGGCGGAGACCCTGACGGCCCCGAAGCGGTCGGCGGTCCGCCCGGCGACGAGCATGCCGACGATGCCGCCCGCGTTGATCACCATCAGGAAGGTGACGGAGGAGGAGAGGGAGTAGCCGGAGGCCCGCATCAGCTGGGGCAGCCAGGTGGAGACGCCGTAGACCAGGAGGAGCCCGGCGAAGGAGGCGGCCCAGAGCAGCGGGGTGGCCAGGCGCCGCCCCGGCGCGAAGAGGGCGGCGACCGCGGCGCACCGCCCCCTGGCCCCGGCCCCGGGGGCCTCGGCGAGGGTCGGGGCGGGCAGCCGGTAGCGGGCGGCGACCGCCTCGGCCTCCCGCGCGCGCCCCTTGGCGAGCAGCACGCCGGGCGACTCGGGCAGCCACTTCAGGACCAGCGGCACGGCGACGGCCGCGGGGATCACCCCGGCCCAGAAGACGACGCGCCAGCCGTGTGCCGGCCCGAGCGCGAGCCCGAGGCCGGTGGCCGCCATGCCGCCCGCGTGGTACGAGGTCATCATCAGGCCGGTGGCGAGCGCGGCCCTGCGCGGCGGCGCGAACTCGGCGACGATGGCGAGCCCGATCGGCATGAGCCCGCCGAGCCCGAGCCCGGAGACGAAGCGTCCGGCGCCGAAGAACGCCGCGTCCGGCGCGAGCGCGCAGAGCGCGGAGCCGAGCGAGAAGAGGACGACACTGCCGGTGACCATCGGCTTGCGCCCGGCCCAGTCGGTGAGGGTGCCGCAGCCGAGCGCCCCGATCAGCATGCCGAAGGTGGTCCAGGAGCCGACGGTCCCCGCGGTCGACGGGGAGAAGCCGAAGCCCTCGTCGTCGAGCAGGTGCGGCATGACGGCCCCGTAGATGTTGACGTCCATGCCGTCGAAGAAGACGACGAGCCAGCACAGGGCGAGGACGGGCGCGACGGTCCCGAAGGTCCGCTCGGGGGCCGGGGGCGGAGTTCTCGTGGTCACGTAGGAGGGTCCTTCCGGGCGGTCGAACGGTCCGGTCAGTCGAGGGGGAAGCCGGTGTAGCCCTCCGCCAGGTCGGTCTCGGCCGAGCGGACCGCGGTGATCCGGTCGAGCCCGGCGAGCTGGAGGCGGTCGTCGAAGGGGGTCGCGTCGGGTGCGCGGTGCAGCAGCGCCGTCATCGCGCAGGAGAAGCGCTCGGCCTGCCAGACGCGGCGCAGGCAGGTGTCCGAGTAGGCGTCGAGGAGGCCCGGGTCGCCCGTGTCGCGCAGCCGGGTCAGCGCGCGGGCGAAGGTGACGACGTCGCCGACCGCGAGGTTGAGGCCCTTGGCGCCGGTCGGCGGCACGATGTGCGCGGCGTCCCCGGCGAGGAAGAGCCGCCCGTGGCGCATGGGTTCGTGGACATGGGCGCGCAGGGGCGTGACGGACTTGGCCGTGACGGGCCCGCGGGCGAGCCGCCAGGCCGGGTCGTCGGTCTCCAGGCGCCGGTCCAGCTCGTCCCAGATCTCCGTGTCGCTCCAGTCGGCGGCATCGGTGCCCGCGGGAACCTGGAGGTACGCGCGCGTGAGGACCGGCGTCCGCATGGAGAGCAGGGCGAAGCCCCGGTCGTGGCGTGCGTAGACCAGCTCGTCGTGGGAGGGCGGCACATCGGCGAGGATGCCGAGCCAGGCGAAGGGGTAGGTCCGCTCGGACACCCGGGAGAGCGCCTGGGGCACGGCCTCGCGGGCCACGCCCCAGTAGCCGTCGCAGCCCACCACGTAGTCGCACTCCAGGACCTCCTCGCGGCCCCCGTGGCGGTAGCGGACCCTGGGGGCCGCGGTCTCCGCGCCCTCCACCGCGAGCGCCTCCGCCTCGAAGAGCAGCGGTCCGCCGTCGGCGAGGCGCAGCGCGATCAGGTCCTTGCAGACCTCGGTCTGGGCGTAGACGGTGACGTACTTGCCGCCGGTGAGGGCGGGGAGATCGACGCGGTGCCTGCGGCGGTCGAAGCGCAGCTCGATGCCGTCGTGCGGGAGCCCCTCGCGGTCCATACGCTCGCCCGCGCCCGCCGCGCGCAGCGCTTCGGCGGTGCCGTGCTCCAGGATTCCGGCGCGCTGGCGCTGTTCCACGTAGGCGCGGTCGCGGCTCTCCAGGACGACGTTGCCGATGCCCGCGTTGTCCAGGAGCCGGGCGAGCAGCAGCCCCGCCGGTCCCGCGCCGATGACCGCGACGGTCGTGCGCATCGATGGAATCCCCCCTCGCTCCCGGACGGGAGCCCGCGAGTCGGCCCCAGGCTCTTGTTCGCCTGGTGAACATTCGTTCATAATGTGCTGACGGGAGTCTCGGACCGTGTCCGCGCGCTGTCAACGGTTCGCGCGGCGACAGTTCGCGCGGCGTCGGTTCGCGCGGCGTCGGTTTGCGCGGCACCCGTTCTTTTCGTCGTACGAGGGAAGGCACGCCATGCCCGAAGAGCCCGCGGGCGAGTCCGTACGCCCGCTGGAGCGGGGCCTGGCCGTCCTGCGCGCCCTGGCGCTCGCGGACCCCGGGCAGCTGCGCGCGGGCGACCTGGTGCGGGCCACGGGGCTGGCGCGCTCCACGGTCGACCGGGTGACCGCGACGCTCACCAGGCTCGGCTACGTCCGCGCGCACGGGCAGGAGCTGCATCTCACCCCGCGCCTGATGGAGCTGGGCAACGCCTACCTCGCGGCCAGCGGCCTGACGGGCGAGGTCGCGGCCCGCACGGTCCGGCTCGCGGACGAGCTCGACGAGTCGGTGTCCCTCGCGGTGCCCGACGGCGACGGCGTCCGCTTCGTGACGCAGGCGGCGCGGCGCCGCGCGATGTCGGTGGCCTTCCGCATCGGGGATCTGCTGCCGCCGGAGCGCTGCGCCCCCGGCGCGCTCTTCGCGGACGCCTGGGACGAGGAGCGGTGGGCCGCCTGGCGGGCCCGGGTCGCGGCGGGTCCGGCGCAGGACGTCTTCCCCGCGCTGCCGCCGGGCCCCGCACCCACGGAGATCCCGGACCTCGCCGCCCGGGTGGCCCGCTCCCGGGAGACCGGCTGGGCCCTGGACGACCAGCTGATCGAGCCCGGCCTGATCGCGGTGGCGGTCCCCGTGCGCGACCCCGCGGGCCGTACGCGCTACGCGCTCTCCGCGGTGAGCCACACCAGCAGGCACACGGCCGAGGGCCTGGCGGCGGCGGTGCTGCCCCGGCTGCGCGCGGAGGCCGAGGAGCTGGCGGGCCTCTCGGCGGCCCCGCAGCCGCCGGACGTCGTCCCCCCGCGCGCGGGGAGCGCCGATCCGGCGACCGCCAAGGCGGAGCTGGGCCCGGAGTTCCTCCAGTCACTGGCGCGGGGTCTCGCCGTCCTGCGCGCGCTGGGCGGGGCGCGCGGCGACGGGCTGCCGCTGACCGCGCTCGCGGCCGCCGCCGGGCTCACGAGGGCCACCGCGCGGCGCTGTCTGCGCACCCTGGAGCTGGCGGGGTACGCGGCGCACGACGGGCGTCTGTACCGGCCGCTCCCCCGCATCCTCGAACTGGGGCACGCGGCGCTCTCCCGGCTCACCTTCGCCGAGATCGCCGAGCCGCACGTGCGGGAGCTGACCGAGCGGGTGCACCAGTCGGCGTCGGTCACCGTCCTCGACGGCACGGACATCCTCTACGTGGCACGGGCGGCCACCGTGCGCGTGATGAGCGTGCGCATCACGCTCGGCACCCGCTTCCCCGCGTACGCCACGGCCATGGGCCGGGTGCTGCTGGCCGGGCTGCCGCGCGAGGAGCGGGAGCGGCTGCTGCGCGAGGCTCCACCGCGCGCCCTCACCCCGCGGACCGTGACGGACCCGGACGAGCTCGCGCGCGTCCTTGAGCGCGTCGCCGCCGACGGCTGGGCCACGGCCGACCAGGAGCTGGAGGAGGGGCTGCGCTCGGTGGCGGTGCCCGTCAGGGACGCGGCGGGGCAGGTCGTCGCCGCCCTGAACGTCGCCCGGCACGCGGGCACCGCGCCCCTGGCCGAGACCCGGGACGCCCTGCTGCCCGCGCTGCGCGGGACGGCGGCGGCCATCGAGGCCGATCTGCACACCGCCGCCCGCTTCCAGGCGGTCCGGCTGCCCTGAACCCCGTCGGGCGGACCGGGGCGGCCGCACGCGGAAGCCACGGCCGAAGCCCAGCGACGTCGTGCACAACACCGTGGCGGGACACTCGAACTGATGAGCCATCAGACGTAAGCCGTACGGAGGCCGGGCGGAGCACACGAATGCGGGGATGGAGCACACGGCCACACCGCACCGCCGTCGTGGCGGAGGTGCCCGGAGCCGGACTCGAACCGGCACGCCCCCGAGGGGCAGCGAGGTTTAAGCTCGCCGTGTCTGCATTCCACCATCCGGGCAGGCCGTGGGCCCCGCATCAAGGATTCGACCCTATCGGGAGGCATCCCTCGAACAGCGGAAGATGAGCCCGATGTTGTCTTATTTTATTGACGTCTGAGGGTGCATCAGCCGCAGGTATGGCCCATCGGTACATGCCGGAGGCCTTTCCACGCTCTCGGCCGGTCTCATGGGCCTCTGCGCGGAATGACGGAATTTAACCCTCCTCCCGTTCCCGTTCCCACCCGCGGACTCAGGGCCATCCCTCATCCCCAGGTATGACACAGGGCTCTCGGGTCCGACTGGAGAGGGCCCCGGGAACCGGAACAGCGGCTGACTACAAGACGCTGATCGGGCTAGACGATGGAGTACATCCCCCTTCGTCGTCCCGTCAGGAGCACCGTCCCGTGACCACCACATCCTTCGCCACCCGGGCCACCGCAGTGGCCGCGCGCGCCACGGACCTGTCCAAGGTGTACGGCCTTGGCGAGACCCAGGTGGTCGCCCTGGACCACGTCTCCGTCGACTTCGGGCGGGGCGAGTTCACCGCGATCATGGGCCCGTCGGGCTCGGGCAAGTCCACCCTGATGCACTGCGTGGCCGGCCTGGACAGCTTCAGCTCCGGCTCGGTGCGGATCGGCGAGACCGAGCTGTCCACGCTCAAGGACAAGCAGCTCACCAAGTTGCGCCGGGACAAGATCGGCTTCATCTTCCAGGCGTTCAACCTGCTGCCCACCCTGACGGCCCTGGAGAACATCA
This sequence comes from Streptomyces flavofungini, assembly GCF_041028215.1. GTDB lineage: Bacteria > Actinomycetota > Actinomycetes > Streptomycetales > Streptomycetaceae > Streptomyces > Streptomyces flavofungini_B. The sequence goes on along the minus strand of NZ_JASKYR010000432.1, from coordinate 526 downwards.
CGCTGCCGATGGACATCGCCGGGCGCAAGCCGGACAAGCGGTGGCTGGAGCAGGTCATCGAGATGGTCGGGCTCTCCGGGCGGCTCGGGCACCGGCCCACGGAGCTGTCCGGCGGCCAGCAGCAGCGCGTCGCCGTGGCCCGTGCCCTTGCCTCCCAGCCGGAGATCATCTTCGGCGACGAGCCCACCGGCAACCTCGACTCGCGCTCCGGCGCCGAGGTCCTCGGCTTCCTGCGCAACTCGGTGCGGGACCTGGGGCAGACCGTCGTCATGGTCACCCACGACCCGGTCGCCGCCTCCTACGCGGACCGCGTGATCTTCCTGGCGGACGGGCGGATCGTGGACGAGATGCAGCGGCCGACCGCCGAGGGCGTGCTCGACCGGATGAAGCACTTCGACGCCAAGGGGCGGACGAGCTAGCACCGCCGGTTGCGCGCGGCCGCCGCCTCCCTTGAGCTTCGCCCGGGAGTGCGGGCCTCCGTCGGCCGATCGCGCGGTTCCCCGCGCCCCTGCCGGGGCCTGACAGG
>NZ_JASKYR010000431.1:0-7059 GCF_041028215.1 Streptomyces flavofungini | reverse complement strand
GACGTAGCCGGTCGGGGTGTGGACCCCCGCGAAGGCGATCGCGAGGACCACCCCCACCGAAGCGCCCTGGCTGATGCCGAGGATGCCGGGGTCGGCGATGGGGTTGCGGGTGATGCCCTGGAGCACCGTCCCCGCCACCGCGAGAGCCGCGCCGACCAGCACACCGATGACGGTCCGCGGCACCCGCATCTCCCGTACGACGTCGGCGGATTCACCGCCTCCGCCGTGCAGCAGCGCGTCGAGCACCACGGACGGGGCGACGGCGCGGGCGCCGACGGCGAGGCTGAGCAGGACCGCGAGGAGCAGGACCACGACGGCCGCCGTCATCACGGCGACGCGTCCGACGGGCACACGCATCGGCGAGCTCTTTCCCGGGTGCGGATACGACGGGCGGCTACGGAGGAGTGCTGAGCGGATTCGGCGGTGGCGCTACGGATGGTGAAGGTAAGGCTCCGCTAAGTGTAGGCCGGGTGCGGCGCGGGACCTCGGCAGAATGGGGACCATGAACTCTTCCAGGCTGACCGTCGGCTTCGACCTCGACATGACCCTGATCGACTCCCGCCCCGGCATCCGGGCCGCCTTCCGGGCCCTGTCCGCGGAGACGGGCACGTTCATCGACGCCGATCTGGCCGTCACCCGGCTCGGGCCGCCGCTGGAACTGGAGCTGCGGCACTGGTTCCCCGAGGAGCGCATCCCGGACATCGCCGACCGCTACCGTGAGATGTACCCCACATACGCCATCGAGCCCACGCTCGCGATGCCCGGCGCCCGCGAGGCCGTGGCGGCGGTACGGGCGGCGGGCGGACGCACGATCGTGGTGACCGCCAAGCACGAGCCCAACGCGAAGCTGCACCTGTCGCACCTGGGCATCGAGGCCGACGCCGTGATCGGCTCGCTCTGGGCGGAGGCGAAGGCGGTGGCGCTGCGCGAGCACGAAGCGGGGGTGTACGTCGGCGACCACACCGGCGACGTACGCGGCGCGCGTACGGCGGGCGCGCTCTCCGTGGCGGTGGCGACCGGGCCGTGCGACGCAGCGGAACTGCGCGAGGCGGGCGCGGACGTGGTCCTCGACGACCTGACGGAGTTCCCGGCCTGGCTCGACGCCCACCCCCCGGGGTGCCGCCGCTAGCTAGCCGCGGACTTGGCCTGCCGACGCTGCACGGCGACCCCGCGCAGCACCCCGGCCGCGGCCACGATGAAGCCGACGCCCATCAGCATGCACACCGCGTAGGCGAGCGGGGGAAACGGGTCGGTGCCCAGGAAGAGCGGGGCCACCGTGACCAGAGTGGCCAGGGCGCCGACGAAGAAGATGACTGCTCCGGTCCGGACCATTCCATCGCCCGGTCCGGCGGAATTTGCTTGGGTTTTGTCACGCACCCCACCAGGGTAGTTCCCAGCGCGAAGGAAGAATCCGGGGACGTCTTGCCACCGGCCCCCGGACCAATAGTCTTGGGTCCGGCGGGTCGAGCGACCCGCTGTAGTGCTATCCAGAGCCGTTTTCGTCCCGCCGTTCCGGCCGGGCGGACCGGCATAGACGAGTACGACGAGTACGAGGACGAGGACTTCACGTGCCTACCGGCAAGGTCAAGTGGTTCAACAGCGAGAAGGGCTTCGGCTTTCTCTCCCGCGACGACGGCGGCGACGTCTTCGTGCACTCCTCCGTACTGCCCGCCGGCGTCGACACACTCAAGCCGGGACAGCGTGTGGAATTCGGAGTCGTCGCCGGTCAGCGCGGCGATCAGGCCCTGTCCGTGGCGATTCTCGACCCGACGCCCTCAGTGGCGGCCGCGCAGCGCCGCAAGCCGGACGAGCTGGCGTCGATCGTCCAGGACCTGACGACACTCCTGGAGAACATCACGCCCATGCTGGAGAAGGGCCGCTACCCCGACAAGGCGTCCGGCGCCAAGATCGCGGGCCTGCTGCGGGCGGTGGCGGACCAGCTGGACGTGTGACGCGGCGACCGGGGGCCCGGGGCGGAGCCCGGCACGTTCACGGAAACGCCAGAGCCCCCGGCCGCAGGGCAGGCACGAGGCCCTCGGCCGCGGCTCGCGTAAGGAGCCCGCGCACCGCCGCGTAGCCGTCCTCGCCGAGGTCGGCGGTGAACTCGTTCACGTAGAGCCCGATGTGCTGGTCGGCGACGGCCGGGTCCATCTCCTGGGCGTGCTCCATGACGTACGGACGCGACGCCTCCGGGTCGTCCCAGGCCATGCGGACCGAGGCGCGCGCGGCGCCGGCGAGGGAGCGCAGGACGTCCGCGCCCAGCGAGCGCCGCGCGATGATCGCGCCCAGCGGGATCGGCAGGCCCGTCGTCGCCTCCCAGTGCTCGCCCATGTCGGCGAGGCGGTGCAGGCCGTAGTTCTGGTACGTGAAGCGGGCCTCGTGGATGACCAGGCCCGCGTCGACCTTGCCGTCGCGCACGGCGGGCATGATCTCGTCGAACGGCATCACGACGATCTCGCCGACGCCGCCCCCGGTCAGCGTGTCCGCCGCCCAGAGCCGGAACAGCAGATACGCCGTCGACTTCTCGCTCGGCACCGCGACCGTCCTGCCGGTCAGGTCGACGCCCGGCTCCCGGGTCAGCACCAGCGGCCCACAGCCACGGCCGAGCGCGCCGCCGCAGGGCAGCAGCGCGTACGCGTCGAGGACGTACGGCAGGACCGCGTAGCTGACCTTGAGGACGTCCAGCTCCGAGGAGCCGGGGGAGGCGGCGCCGCGTTCGGCGACGCCGTTGGTGATGTCGATGTCCGCGAACGTCACGTCGAGCGCGGGGGCACCCGGCACCCGGCCGTGCGCCCAGGCGTCGAAGACGAACGTGTCGTTGGGGCAGGGCGAGTACGCGATCCGCAGCGGATCGGCGGCGGGGCCCGTGGGGTCAGTCGCGGGGGTGATGGCTTCCATGCGTGTTCCAACTCTCCAGTACCGGCGTGAACTTCCCGAACGCCGCACCGAGCGCGGCGAGCGCCTCACCGATCCGCCAGGCGGCGCGGTCGCGCGGGCCGACCGGATTGGACACCGCGCGCACCTCGGCCACCGGCACGCCGTGCAGCACCGCCGCCTCGGCGACGCCGAATCCCTCCATCGCCTCGGCCAGGGCGCCCGGGTGGCGCAGCCGCAGGGCGGCGGCACGCGCGGCGGAGCCGGTCACGGTGGAGACGGTGAGCACGGTGCCGGTCGCGGCACCACAGGCGTCGGCGACCTCTCGTACGAGGGAAGGCGGCGGACGGTGGGTGACGGCGCCGAAGCCGAGTTCGGTGACGGGCGCGAAGCCCTCGGGGGTCTCGGCGCCGAGATCGGCGACGGTGACCTCGTCCGCGACGACGACCGAGCCGACGGGGGCGTCCGGCTGGAAACCGCCGCCGATGCCCGCCGAGACGACGAGGCCGTAGGGGCGGCCCGCGGCGGCGGCACGGGCGAGTGCGGTCGCCGTGCCCGCCGCGGCGGCGCCGGGGCCCACGCCGACGGCGATGACGTCGAGGAGGCTCCCGGCGGGCAGCGCCCCGGCCACCGCGTCCCGTTCGGCGGGGACCGCGGTGGCCACGAGGACGCGTTCAGCGCCCCCGGGGAACGCGCCGTGCGGGGTCAGGAGTCCTTCTTGAACTCGAACGACCACAGTCCTGTGGCCTTCTGCGTGCCGCCCTCGCCGCCTTCGAGGATGCCGACGGTGGACTTCTTGCCGCCGCCGCCGTACTGCTGGTTGAAGAAGACGTTGCCCGGGATGACGACGTAGGTCTTCTTGCTGGCCTCGGTCAGCGGACGGCCGTTCATCAGCAGCGTCCAGCCCTTCTCGGCGATCTCGGGGTCGACGCCGAAGCGGACCTTCTCGTCGGGATCGACCTTGATGGACTTCACGTCCTTGTCCTGGAGGCAGGACTTGATCTGCGACTGCTTGAGCTCCTTGCCGTCGTTGTAGCAGGAGGCTTCCGAGTTCACGGAGTCGCCGCCGACCGTCACGGTGGCGAGCGGCGTCGGCTTGTCACAGGCCGAGAGGACGAGGAGTCCGGCGGAGACGGCGCCAAGGGCGGCCACGGTGCGGCGGCGGCGCACCGCGCTGTTCACATTCGCGGCTCCGCCGCGGAGCAGGGAGGTCATGGGCGAAGGCTATCGGGCGCGTCGTGCGGTCCGACTACGCGGGGGTCACGGGCGCGCCGCAGGGCCCCGGCGGCTTCCCCCGCGGCCCTAGGCCAGTACGCGGCGCGGGCCGCTGTGCCGGGCGGCGGTGAGGAGGCCCCGGGCGGTCGAGAGCCAGCCCGCAGCGACGATCGCCGCGGCCACCGAGAGGCCGAGCGGGCCGACCAGCGGCAGTGCGATGCCGATGCCGCCGCCGATCACCCAGGCGACCTGGAGCAGCGTCTCGGAGCGTGCGAAGGCGGAGGTGCGCACCAGTTCGGGGACGTCCCGCTGGATCAGCGCGTCGAGGGACAGCTTGGACAGGGCCTGCGCGAAGCCCGCGCACGCGCCGAGGCAGGCGACGGCCACCGCGCTGAAGAACACCGCCGCCGTGATCGCCACGCCGAGCACCACCGCGACGACCGTCACGATGATGACCTCGGGGGCCCGCGCCTTCAGCCAGGCGCCGACGGCGGTGCCGAGGGCATTGCCCGCGCCCGCCGAGACACCGACTATGCCGAGCGAGACGGCCGCGCTCTGCCCGGCGAGCGGATGCTCCCGCAGCAGGAACGCCAGGAAGAAGATGAGGAACCCCGACAGACAGCGCAGCGCGGCGTTGGCGGCCAGGGCGTGCGTGACGGCGGGGCCGACCGTACGGAGTCCGAGGCGCCGCTTGCGGCTGGTGTCGGCGGCGGCCTCGGCGCGGGCGTGCAGATGCAGGTGCTCCTCGTCGGCGGCGAGCAGCGCCTTGCTCTCGCCCTTCGCCGAGTCGACCTTGCGGGGCAGCGAGAAGGAGAGCAGCATCCCCGACACGAAGATCACGAAGGCTCCGTACAGCGGCCAGCGCGGCCCGAGCGCCTGGAGTCCCGCCCCGACCGGGGCCGCCGCCGCGGTGGCGAGCAGACCCCCGAGAGTGACCCGCGAGTTCGCCTTCACCAGGGAGAACCGGGGCGGCAGCAGCCGTGGCACCACGGCACTGCGCACCACTCCGTATGCCTTCGACGCCACCAGGACGCCGAGCGCGGCCGGATACAGCTCCACGCTGCCGGTGGCGACGGCGCCCGAGAGGACGAGGGCGAGCAGCGCGCGGGCCAGCATCGATCCGGCCATCGCGGCGCGGCGGCCGTGCGGGAGCCGGTCGAGGAGCGGGCCGATGACGGGGGCGAGCAGGGTGAAGGGGGCCATGGTGATGGCGAGGTAGAGCGCGACACGGCCGCGGGCCTCGTCCGTCGGCACGGAGAAGAAGACGGTCGAGGCGAGCGCCACGGTGATCATGACGTCACCCGCGCCGTTCACCGCGTGCAGTTCGATCAGTTTGCCGAGCCCGGACTCGCCCGCTCCGTTCGCGTGCGTCACCTTGCGGATGCCGCGGGCGGTGCCGGTGAAGGGCAGGTGCAGGGTCCGGCCGAGCGCACGCGCGGCCCGCCTCGCCGGTCCGGGCGAGACGCTGTCCTGGGACGCCGACCTGGTGTGGGCCACCTCGTCATAGTGCCCCCTGATGCGGTCCACTAGTACGGATAAGGGCTGTGAGCCGCGGCGGGTCCGCGCGCATGGCCCCCGCCGCCCCGTCGTACGGGGGCTTCTCACCCGGGTGCCACGGCGCGCCGAGGGGCCCGCGGGAGCACGGCTCCGGCACGGCCGCGTACGTCGGTGTAGGCCCAGGGGCCAGGAGAAGGTAGCGTGCGTAACGCGCCTGCGGCGGTTGTTCTCGGCCGCGCGCCTCTCGGTCATCCCGCAGAATGGGTGACGTAGGTGCGCCCGAGGACGTCGGGCGCGGACGTCGACGCGGCCCGCCCCCGGTGCTCGAAAGCCCGGAGGTGCCCATGCCGCTCCGTCCGTACCCCCGCACAAGGGTGGCGCACTCGTGAGACGGCGTAGGAGAGAAGCGATACCTGTGAGCGCAGCGACAACGCGAAGCCGTACCCCGCGCACCCCGCGTACCCCCGACCGCCTCTGCGCCGAAGCGGTCGGCCTGGCGCGGGCGGCGGCCGAGGAGGCCGCCGCGCCCGGTGTGGTCGGTGAGCATGTCGAGATCGTGGTCGAGGGCGACCGCGTCGTCACGCACCTGTTCGAGTGCAAGGAGTTCGGCTACCGGGGCTGGCGCTGGGCCGTGACGGTGGCCCGCGCGTCCCGGGCGAAGGTCGTCACGCTGGACGAGACGGTGCTGCTGCCGGGGCCCGACGCGCTCCTGGCCCCCGAGTGGGTGCCGTGGAGCGAGCGGCTCCGCCCCGGTGACATGGGTCCCGGCGATCTGCTGCCGACCGACGCCGAGGACCTCCGCCTGGAGCCGGGCTACACCGGCGAGGAGGAGCCGCCGCCGAACTCCATCGTCTCCGAGGAGATGGCGGAGCTGGTCGAGGCGGAGGATGCCGAGGTCAGCGCGGGGTCGCCCGCCGAGCAGCCGCTCGCGCCCGCCCGCGGCTCCATCGCGGCGGTCGCCGACGAGCTGGGCATGCGCAGGGCGCGGGTCCTCTCGCGGTACGGGCTGCATGTCGCCGCCGACCGCTGGGAAGAGGGGTACGGCGCGAAGACCGCGATGGCGCAGGCCGCGCCCGCGGCGTGTGTGAGCTGCGGGTTCCTGGTCGCGATCGGCGGCTCGCTCGGGCAGGCGTTCGGTATCTGCGCCAATGAGTTCGGGCCCGCCGACGGGCACGTCGTCTCCCTCTCCTACGGCTGCGGGGGTCACTCCGAGGCCGCCGTCATGCCGAAGCCGCCGCGGCCCGCGCCGCCGGTGCTCGACGAGACGCGGGTCGACGCGATGCCGTTGCGGCCGCTGGCGGACTCCGGGTCCGTCTCCGGCCTCGGTCCCGGGGAGGATCTGGGCCACAGCTGATGGCCCCTGGCCTTGAGCGGTCCGTCCCGGTGCCGGGGGCTTGAGCCGGTCCCCCGGCGGGGTCTGTCCCGGTGCCGGGCCTTGAGCGGTTCCCCAGGGTCTGTCCCGGTACCGGGRGC
>NZ_JASKYR010000430.1:0-7292 GCF_041028215.1 Streptomyces flavofungini | reverse complement strand
GTCGGGGCCCCAGCCGTCGCCCGGCATGCCGAGCAGCGCCCCGCAGACCAGCGCGGCGGCGACGGCGACGCCCGCCGCCTTCATGTGCTGCCTGCGCCGCATCAGGTCCGTCGGCCTGGCCTGGAGGGAGCAGGGGTCGAACTCGGGCGAGGCGAGCAGGGCATAGCGCGCCTCCACCTCGTCGGCCTCTTCGAGGGCGTCGTCGGGGTCCTCGCACCCGGCGGCGGCGAGCGTCGCGCGGACCCCGGCGTCGTCGAGCGACTCAAGGCCCCGCAGGACGTACGCCGCGCGGGCCTCGGCCGAGAGCGAGGCGAGCTGCTGGTCCAGGGCGATCTCGTCGGCGCCGCCCGAGCGGGGGAACAGCCGCAGGCCGCGGACCTGCGGAAGCAGCGGGGGCAGCTGGGCCCGCTTCGGCCAGGCCAGGCGCTTGAGGGGGAGACCGGCGTCGAGCGCGCCGCGCAGCACCTGGAGGCGGACGTAGGCGTACCCCGCGTCCCGGCGGCGTCCGCCGCCGCCCTGCTGGGAGGGGATGACGACCGCCTCGCCGGACTTGCGGCCGCGCGGCAGGGCGCGCTGGGTGAGGGCGTGGGCGGTCAGGACCCGGCGGTTGCGGCCGAGGCCGGGCGGCAGCACCAGATAGGCGAGCCGGACGAGCCGTGGGTAGTGCTCGACGAGGGCCGCCTCGGCCTGCTCCACGTCGACGACGGGGGCCGGGCCGCTGGCGGACGGGGACTTCGGCTTCGGGGACTGCACATCAGACGACACGTTCAGCAAAACGAGCGAATCGTCGGTTGGTCACCTCAGCTCCGCCCGGACACCTGATCCGGCTCCGGCTCCACAAGGAGGCGCGCGTAATTTCCCATCGAACGCTGGTAGCGCGGCAGATGGGGGGCGAGGGCGCCGAGCACCAGGGCAAGACCCTCGCGTTCGCGGCCGAGGCTGGCGAGGCAGAGCGCCAGACAGGCGCGGACCGCGTCGTCCAACTCGTCGGACGGCGCGTCCAGTTCGGGCGTCAGGAGGGCCACGCCCTCCTCCGCCCTGCCGGTGTTCCGCAGGGAGCTGGCGAGTTGGATGAGCGTGCGCCGCCTGCGGTAGCCGTCGAGGCCGCCCGCGAGCGCCTCCCGGTAGAGCGGCACGGCACGGTCGGAGCGGCCGGTGGAGTCCCAGGCGCAGGCGCGCTCGAAGGCGCCGACGGGGTCACCGTCCGGCAGCTCCGCGGCCAGTCCGTCGACCAGCGCGCGGAACTCCGCCGCACCGTCCTCGCCATAGGTGTCGAGCGAGGCCCAGGCCGTCTCGACGCGCTTCTCCCAGTCGTCGTTCACGGCCCCACCTTCGCACACGCGTGCCCGCGGGCGCTTACGCCAGGCGCCAGCCGCTGAACTCCACCGTGCCGCGCCCGCCGTCGCCACCGTTGGTCGCGCTCATGAAGAACCCCGCGTCGAGGGCGGCCGCCGCCCCCGTCAGGGCCACCGTCGCCACGTCGCGCCAGGTCGCCCCGGCGTCCGTGGAGCACGCCCCGGTGACCGAGTCCCCGTGCCGCGTCAGGCGGAGCAGCACCGGGGCCTTGATCCCGGTGAGGCGCTTGTAGGTGTCGAGTGTGCCGTCGCCGTTGGTGTCGTACGACAGGACGACACCGTTCGCCGGGGTGACGGCGAGGTCGACGAAGCCCTTGGATCCCGGCGTGGCCAGAGCGTTGCGGGCGATCAGGCCCGCCCGCGCCCACGGTCCGGTGGGTTCCTGGGAGTCGACGCGCACCACCACGGAGACGCCGTCCTTCAGCGCGCCCTCGCGGTAGAGCGTCCCGAACTCCGTCGTGCCCTTCCAGAGATCGGCGCCGCCGCCGTTGATCCCGAAGCGCCCGTCGAGCTCGCCGAAGACGGCCGCGTTGTTGGTGTACCTGGACCACGCGCCGCTCACCGGGCCCGCCTCGTACAGCGTCCCCTCGTGCACCGAGCGCACCCGGGGCTCGCCCCGCGGACCGTACCGGACCGCGATCTCGTAGGGGAGCGGTCGCAGCGGCCGGTCCAGGGGCGTGCCCGGTGTGCTCGCGCGCCACTCGACGCGCCCCGTGCCCGCGGGCTCGACGCGGGGCAGCGACACGGGTCCCGTGGGCTCCGCCTCGATGCCGGTCAACGCGAAGTCGACACGTCCGGTGGCCCGGAGGCCGTTGACGTTGCGGAAGACGGCCCGCACGCGCGCGTGCCCGCCCGGCGGGAAGGCCGGGGGCTCGGCGGTGACCTCGACGGACCCCTGGTAGGGCGCCCGCGCGAGGACGCCGCGGGCCCGCGCGGCCGTGCGGTACGGGTCGCCGACGGGCCGCAGGGGATAGTCCTCGCGTTCCCGCGTCCAGGGCTCCTCCACCGCGTACCAGTCCACCGCCCTGGGCGGGCGCCCGGCGGCGAGGGCGTCCTGGAGCTCGTCGAGCCAGCGCTGCCAGCGGGGCAGGTAGAAGTCGCCGATCAGGCCGTTCCAGTCGCGGTTGGCGTACTCGTGCAGCCGCCCGCCGTCGGACGTGGCGCGCTCGCCCCAGGTGGTGATCAGCACCTTCGCGGTCCGCTCGAACTCGGCGGCCTCGGCCGTGCTGGTCCCCATCCGCCGGGCCGCCGCGACCCAGGGGCCGAGCAGGAAGGCCTGGGCGGTGCCCGTGACCTCGTCCGAGAGCCGCATCAGCCGCAGCCAGAGCGTCGTGAGGGCGCGGAAGGTCTCCTGGTCCTTGCGCTCGTACGCGGCCCTGAGCTGCGGCAGGAGCTGGCGGCTGCGGTGCGCGAGGGCCTGCCTGGCCACGTCCACCAGGTCGTTGCGGTACGCGGCGCTGCCCCGCAGCCCGGCCGTGACCCCGAGCAGCCCGGTCAGCGCGGCGTCGAAGCGGGCCGGGTCGTAGGTCAGGGCGCGCGGCGCGTACTCGGCGGCGCGGGCGGCGGCCAGGTCGGGGCGGGCGGCGAAGAGGGAGTCGTGCGGGTCGCTGCGCTCCACCGCGGTGTGCCGGTAGGCGGTCTCCTCCAGGGCACGCCAGGCGGCCCGCGCGCCCCGGTCGCGCCCGCCGTACCGGAAGTCGGCGTACGAGGAGAACCACGCGGCACGGTCCGGCGGGCCCTTGACCCAGGCCAGCTCGGAGAAGAGCTCGAAGGCGGCGGGGTCGCGGTCGGTGGCCTCGGGCAGATACGCGGTGCCCACGAGCGCGCTGCCCGCCTTGTCGCGCCAGGCGAAGAACTTCTCGTTCCAGATGTGCGCGCGGGCGCCGATCGTGGTGCGCCCGCCGAAGTTGGGAATGGTGCCGAAGGCGTACGGGGTGCCGCCCCAGTCCTTCTCCCGGTCCGTGACGCCCGCGAACCGGTCGGAGACGCCGTCCACGATCAGCATGCGCTGCTTGTCGACGGCGTCGAGCAGCTCGGGCAGCGGGTTGGCCTCCCAGCCGAGGATCACCCAGGTCGCGCCGGGCCGTGCCGCGCGCAGGGCCTTCTCCACGCCCTGGGCGGCGGCGGGCACCGGCACGTCACCCGCGGTGCCGCCCTCGTGCAGGAGGTCCATCTTGAACAGGTCGGCGGGGCCGAACAGCCGCTCCTGGTGGCGGTAGAAGGAGGCGGCGACCTTCGCGAAGGCGGTGGTGCGCGGGTCGAGCCAGTCGGGCCGCTCGAAGCCGTGCCAGGTGCCCTGCGGCACCACGCGCGCGTCGCCGCCGTTGCGCGCGACGAAGCCGTCGGGCACATGCCCGTAGTAGCCGGGCAGGACGGGCGCGATGCCCAGCTCGCGCAGCCTGCGGGTGATGCGCCGCCCCAGTGCGACACGGTCGGCGATGAGCCGCTCCGACAGCGGACCGCCGTACCCGGAGAGGTTCTGGAGCAGCCACCACGGCTGGTGCGAGGGGGCGGGCAGCCACGCCCTCGCCTCCGCGTCGGAGTAGCCGAACTCCTGGAGCACCCGGTGGTAGACGGCCTCGGCGCCCGCGATCACCAGGACCTCGTTGCAGCCGTGCAGGGCGAGTACGTCGATCATCCGCTCCCAGTACGTCCAGTCGGCGTACGGCGCGGTGTACCCGTCGTTGGTGTCGTTGAGGGCGAACCGGTGGGGGAGCGAGGTGGATCTCTCCAGCGGGCGGCTCGGGGCGGGCAGTTCGCGCGGCAGGTCCAGCTGGCTGCCGTTCCAGCTGATGTGGGCCCCGCACACGTACTTCAGGTACCAGTGGACGCCGGTGAGCAGCACCGCCGGTGTCGTGCCGGACACCTCGATCCGCCCGGTGGACCCGGTGACCCGGAAGCGGTCCCCGCGGCCGTGTGCGGGGACGAGTCTGAGCCGGAACTGTGCCGCGTGGTGCGGCAGGAGTCTGTTGAGTGCCGCGCGCGCGGAATCCGTATCGAAGGCGGGGGCCCCGGCGGCCCCCTCGGCGGCGTGGGCCGGGAGCGGTACTCCGCCGACGGCGGCGCCGAGGCCGAGGGCACCGGCGGTGCCGAGCACGGAACGACGGGACGGTTCGGACATGTGTACCCCCTGGGGTGAAGGCTGCGGCGCACGGTATCCGCGCGGCCTCCCGTGCTCAACGGTGCGTCGGAAGATGGCGGGTTCGGCCCGCCGGAAGGGTCTGGTGGGACGATGAGGGCAGCGCGGAGCACGCTTGCGGGCCTGTCGGTGGGAGTGCTGCTGGGAGTGGCTGGATGCGGCTCGGGGGGTGACGGCACACCGAGCACGGCGAGCGGCAGCCTTGAGCAGCTGGCGGCCAGGGCGGAATGCACGCCCGACATCCAGACGGACGCGGCCGAACTGCGCCAGGCCACCTGTGAGAACGGTGCCCGGCGCTACCTGCTCGTAACCTTTACAAACGCCCGTGGCCAGGCCGAATGGCTCGACGAGGCGAACGACTACGGGGGTACGTACCTCGTCGGCGGGGACTGGATCGCGGTCGGGGACGCCAAGGACATCCCGGCGCTGCGCGACCGGCTCGGCGGGACCGTGGTGGACGCCGCGGGGGAGCACGGCGGGGGCCACCACGGTCACCGCATGGGCTGAGCGGGCCCCGCTGCCGGGGCGGCCGGGTCAGGTGCAGCGCTGACCGGAGTTGACGCACTTCGCGACGCGCCGCATCAGGCGCTCGTCGAAGACGTTGATGAAGTCGCCGTGGTCGGTGACCGGCTTGTGCAGCTGCTCGGGGAAGGAGTCGACGGCGAAGCCGGGCCCCGGCGGCACGTCGTAGACGATGCGCTGCACGAGCTGCGGGATGGCGCGGAAGCCCTGCGGGCAGGCGCCGGTCCGCCGGTCGGCGAAGGCGACGTGCGTGCGGTGGTTGGCGCTGTCGGTGTTCCGGCCGTCCCAGCAGCTCTGGAAGTTGAACGTCCGGACGACCTTGCTGCCCTCGGGGCAGATCGGGTACTTGTCCTTGAGCTGCCGGTTCTCGAACCCCGTGCAGCTCCAGGAGGCGTTGGCGTTGGCGTCGCCGTTGGTGAACGACTTGGCGTCACCGGTGATGATCCGCAGGAAGCGCGGCATCGCCACGACCTTGCCGCGCGGACTGCCCGCGAACTTCAGCGTGACGGCCGACGGTGTCTGGATCTCGCCGACGTTCTGGTCCTTGCCGCCGCCGTCCGCCTGGGCGTCGTCCTCGTCCTGCCCGTTCTGGAGGCGCAGCACGGGCCAGTAGTACGTCGACTTGTCGCCCTGGTTCCGGCAGGTGGTCCCGCCGTTCGCCAGCTCGTCGTCGCCGGAGAAGGCGTCCGTGGCCTGGTTGCCCACGTAGTCGTGCATGTGGTGGGCGCCGTTGCTCACGCCGGGCGCCGCGATGACGTTGTCGGAGTTGAACTTGCCGTTCTCGTTGCGTCCGCAGTTCGTGGTGAAGGTGCCGCGGGAGGCGCCGCGCTGGTTGCGGGGGCGCTGGACGTTGGGCCGGACGGACGTGATGTCGACGAAGTCGGCGGCGACGGGCCCATTGCCGTTCTGCCCCTGTCCCTGATCACCCTGTTCCTGTTCCTGCCCCTTCTCCTGGTCGGAGGCGCGCAGGGTGCAGGGGGCCATGCCGGTGAGGTCGTCGGGGCGGGCGCCCGCCTGGTCCACCGCGGCCTCGATCTCGCCGATGGTGCCGCGCCGCTGCTCCTCCAGAGGAGGCAGTACGGACTCCTTGTCCTCGGCCTCGGTGAACCGCGCGTAGGCCCGGGTGATCTGGCTGTCCAGCTCGGCGAGCCTGCCGTCGACCTCGCCGCGCGCTTCCCGCGGCACCTCCCGCAGCTGATTGCCCACGTCCGGACAGTCGATGGTCGACATCCGCTGTGCGGCGCTCGCGCCCTGTCCGGGAGGCCGGTCGACGCCGTCCTCGGCGTTCGCGTAGACGTTGACGGCGATCAGGCCGCCTCCGCCCATGACCAGAGCGGCGGACGCGGCGACCATGCGCCGCGCCAGCTTCGATCGTTTTCGTGAGGTGCGTCCCATGGGGCTACATACGCATCAGCCGCCCGGCGCGTTCAGCGGCCCGGGTTCCGGTTCAGCGGCCCTGGTCCAGATACGCGAGGACGGCGAGCACCCGGCGGTTGTCGTCGTCGGAGACCGGCAGGCCCAGCTTCCCGAAGATGTTCGACGTGTGCTTGGCGATCGCCCGCTCGGTGACGACGAGCTGCGAGGCGATCGCCGCGTTCGACCGGCCCTGCGCCATCAGTTCGAGCACCTCGCGCTCGCGCGGGGTGAGCGCGCCGAGCGGCTGGTCGCTGGAGCGGCGGCTCAGGAGCTGCTGGATCACCTGCGGGTCCATCGCGGTGCCGCCCGCCGCGACCCTGCGCACGGCGTCGACGAACTGGGCGGCGTCGAAGACGCGGTCCTTCAGGAGGTAGCCGACACCGCCGTTGCCGTCGGCGAGCAGCTCGCGCGCGTAGAGCTGCTCCACGTGCTGGGAGAGGACGAGGACGGGCAGGCCCGGTCTCGCTCTGCGGGCGGCGAGCGCGCACTGGAGGCCCTCGTCGGTGTGGGACGGCGGAAGCCGGACGTCGACGACGGCGACGTCCGGCTCCAACTCGGCCAGTGCTTTGGTCAGTTCGGGTCCGCTCTCCACGGCCGCCGCGATCTCGAAGTCGAATGCCTCCAGCATCCGCACCAGGCCGTCGCGCAGCAGGAAGAGGTCTTCGGCTAGGACAACTCGCAAGGGATCTCCATGGTCACCATGGTCGGGCCGCCCGCGGGACTGCTGACGGCCAGTACGCCGTCGAATGTACCGAGCCGCCGCTCGATCCCCGCGAGTCCCGAGCCCGCCCCGATCCGGGCGCCCCCCTTGCCGTCGTCGGTGACCGCGATGCGCAGCATGCCGTCGCCGTGGTGCAGGT
>NZ_JASKYR010000043.1:0-24202 GCF_041028215.1 Streptomyces flavofungini | reverse complement strand
CGGCCTGGACCGTCCGGGGACGAGCCGTGCCGCAGCCCGGCCATCGACACGCACTCGTCCAGCGGGCGCCCCGCATCACCCGTCGCGCCAAAGACGCCTCTTGGCCGACCGGGACGGAAGGGCCGCCGTTGACGGGCGTCGGCTGGATCGGCCCCCAATTGCTCGGCAATTCCGAYGACCCGGCCGACTCGGGTCCGGCGTTCCTTGAATCCATACCGCCGAGCATAACCGAGTTCTTTTCGTTCTCCGGAATCCCCGACCAGGGCATCCGGCCCGCACATCCCGCTGAAATGCGTTACTTAAGTACCCGTTCTCGTGCCGCACCGACATCTCGGTATTCATGTACGTAACCTCTACGCGCGTCACAGGGCCGCACGCTTTTCCGCAATGTCATATGCACCTGCCGATAAAGCCGAGAGGGAGCCCGTGAACGAAACCGAATTTGGTCACGTGTAAATGCCGGAACGGGCCGGGCCAGCACCATCCAACCGAGGTTCCGACCCCCCGGGGACTACGTTACGTAGGTAGTTGCTTCCATGGCCTACGTGGTTGGCATCATTGACCCACTTACGTGGTTCTTGCGGAAGTTTGATTCCCTCCGGATGAGTACGTTTGGGGGGACTTCGGCGCCTGTGAGAACCCGTGGACGCGGGTGGGCGCCCCCGCGAGCAGGAAGGCAGAGCGTGCGACTCCGCGCAGACGGCGGGCAGATCGATGTGCTGATCGCCGAGGCCCGGCCCATGATGCGCACGGGGCTCGGCCTCATTCTGGCGGAGCAGCCGGACATCAACGTGGTCGGTGAGGCGGCCGACGGCCTGCGCTGCCTCGAACTGGCGCGCGCCCTGCGCCCGCGGGTCGTCCTGGCCAACTACCACATGCCACGCCTCGACGGTTCGCGGCTCGTGCGGGAGCTGTCCGGCCCGGGGGTACCCCAGCCGGTCAACGTCGTCCTGATGGCGGCGAGCGGCAGGGACGAGGAGGTGTGCGCCGCGGTGCGGGACGGGGCCCGCGGCTATCTGCTGCACAACGCCTCGCCCACGCTCCTCGCCGAAGCGGTGCGAGCGGCGGCCTGCGGAGACGTCCTCATCTCACCGGCGCTCGCCGCACGCCTGATGGAGCGTCTTGCGCTGGCGGAGCGGGCCGTGGTGCCGCCGAGACGGCCTGCCGTCGAGCTCAGCGGACGCGAGGGCGATGTGATGCGCCTAGTGGCACTGGGCCACACGAACGCCGAGATCGGCGACGCCCTGTCGCTCTCCCTGTCGTCGGTGAAGACATATCTGGCCCGCATCATGACAAAGCTCAAGGTCAGAAACCGGGTGGAGATCGCGGCGTGGGCCTGGGAGCACGAAAGGGCACGCGTCAGCGGCTGACCGCGCGCCGGTGCCGCACAGGCATGTGAAGTGCTGCGCTACCTAGAGGCTCGCACCGCTCCCCGGGCGACATACGCACCCGATGGATTACGCACTGTTTTGTGGAGTGACCGGTCCGCCCACTGCGCATGTTCAGCATGATCCCCGCCAGAAAGCCAGGTCGGGGCCTGATGATACGCGCATATGCCAAGAGGGAGCTCCCGCCGATGACCACGGTGGAATTTCCGCTGACGGAATCGACCGTCCGCCCCACCGCGCCTGAGACAACCGGGCCTGGAATATCCGAGACGCCGGACGTGACGGTGCCCGCCGATGCCGAGGTGGTGATGGCCGTGGGCGTCCTGTTCGACGTCGTCGTCTTTCCCGCGGGCCGCCGGGGCCTCGCGGTGATCCACGAACTCGACGCGACGCGACCGCGCCACTGCGGGCCGGTCGTGGCGACGCTGGGCGAGGGCCGTCAACCCGACCGGTATTTCGCGCTGGTGCCGCCGGGGACCGCCATGGACTGGGTCAGCCCCGACGCACGGTGCTTCGGCCGCGGAACGATCCGGCTGCCCGAGCGGACGCGGCAGGCGCCTCCCGGCCGCTACTGGATGCGCCCGTTCACCTCGGAGGCGACGGCCCATCTCATCTGCCCGGCCTCGTTACGACGGGCACTGGACCGGCACCGCCCCTATCCCCTGGACCGGTTCCGCGGGCGGCCGTCGCCCGGCGGCAAGCCCGGACACGCCGACGCGGAGCTCCGGGAGTGACGGCGGCCGGGCCACGGGGGTGAGGCGTCGGCCGCCGTCGACACCATGATCCGGCCATGGCGCGGCCGATGACGTCCGACCCCGGTACCGACCGGCGCGCCGCACTGTCGGCCAATCGGCCGACACCGCCCCCGTACGGCATACGGCGTACGGGCTGCGGCACACGGGCGGATCGTGTCGCTTGCGCCCGGCCTCGTCGTCAGGCGACGGGTTCGCCGATGGCGCCGTCGGTGGCCGTGCGTATCGCGTGGGCGTAGTGCCGGGCCAGGGCCCTGACGTCCTTGTAGTCGAACTCCGGCAGGTCCGTGCCGTCGAGGATGGCGGCGCCGATCCGCTCGTCGAGGACCCGCACGACCGACGCGGCGGCGGCCGCGTACAGCCGCACCCGGAGGTTTCCGGTCTCAAGACCGAGACGCTCGCCGATGATCGTCCGCAGTTCCCGTTCCGTCTGGTCGCAGGCCATCAGCCATGCCGTGCGCAGAGCGGGCTCGGTGTCGGCCAGCCGGATCATCCGCACCGCGAGCATCTCGTCGGCGAGGCTGACCGGCGGCTCCTCCTCGCGGAGTCGGCTCAGTCCGGTCAGCAGGTGGTCCTCGAGCGAGACATCCCCCGGCCAACTCCGCAGCACACTCAGCAGCGTGACCACGCCTTGCGTCACAACGGGTTCGGCGCACGCCTCCTTGCTGCGGAAGTGCCGCCAGATGGTGCGGGTGGACAGCCCGACGGCCGCCGCGATCTGATCGCCGCTGGTGGCAGCCACCCCCTGGGCCCAGAACAGGCGTGCCGCTTCGCGGGAGATCTCGAGCCGCAGCCGTGCGCGCCGCTGCTCGCTCACACCGCCCTTGCGCTTCGGCTCCGCCACGTGCCACGCCCTTCTCGCCGTCACGCCCGGTTCTTCACCCGCGGCCATTCTGTCACTCCGTGCTCGGCATGCCGCTGGCCCCGGGGTGAGCGCGGCGGCTTCACCTGCTGTGGACCGAGGTGATCCGCCGGTAGGCGAGTGCGGCGAGCCGGGACTGGCCGTCCTTGCTGGGGTGGAACCAGTCCCAGTGGCTCAACTGGCCGCCGTCGAAGCGGTAGGCGTGGACCGCCCCGCCGTCGTACCGGCACCGCCGGTCCTTCTCGCACACCTCCTGGAGGACCTCGTTGTACTCCACCACGCGGTCCCGCACCGCATTGCGCCGCCGGGACGCCGCCGCGCTCACGTCGTCGGAGTCGGCCAGCATCGAGGAGCAGATGCCCAGCTTCCACACCTGCTTGCCCAGCCAGGTGGTGCGCCCCTGGGACCAGAGCCGCTTGAGGTCCGGCACGGACGCCACGTACACCTGCGTCTTCGGCAGCGCACCGCGCAGGGTGCGCAGCGCGGCGGTGAAGTCCTCGCGGAAGTCGCCGACCGGGGTCATCGAGGCGGCCGACGAACGGCAGGCGTCATTGGCACCCACCAGCACGGTCACCAGCTCGGGCCGCTCGGCCGCGGCCCGCTTCATCTGGCCGGGCAGATCCGCCATCCGGGCGCCGGTCCTGGCGTGGTTCCAGCTGTGCGAGGCGGCACGCTCCTTGCCCAGCAGCCGGGTGGCGAGGCTGCGCACCCCGGCGTCCGTGCCGGTCGCCCAGGACGCCTCGGGGCAGTCGGAGAGCAGCGAACAGGCGTCGAACCCGCGCGTGATGGAGTCGCCGACGGCCGCGAGCGAGCGCGGGGTGGTGTCCCAGGAGGGCGCCGATCGGGTGGGTGACGCGTCGCACGCGGTGAGCGTCGCCATGCCGAGCAGCGCCCCTGCCGCGACGGCGGCGACAGCACGCGAGCGGAGTCTGACTGGCCCTTTTTCCATGCGCCGGAGCGTAATCGAGGTCCGAGCGCCCAGAGGGAAACCCCGTTACGGAGAAAACGGCGGGCCGCGAGAGTACGTGGGGAAGCGCGGGTGCGACGGCCCGAGCTCGCCATTTCTACGTCACGTAGGTATCTCCGCGTCAGGCCGTGGAAGGCGCACGTCGTGCCGCCCGAGGGAAGCGGCAGTGGAACTCCCGGGCGCTCCGTTGCGAGCCGGACGACGTGCCAGGGATAGCCGCGTGCGCCTTCACACGGCACCGGTTGTCCGACGCACCTCCTGCCGCGGGGGGACACAGCGGATGCGCGTTCAACCAACCGGTGTCACGGAACCTACTTGCGCGGTGATCGGCGCGCCTACCCCGCCGCCGCGATCTGCGTATACGTAGGTCTCCGCGTACGAAGGGCGGCGGCGGTCGGTACGACCTCGAAAACCTCGGCCGGAACGGCGATCGCGGGGGTCAGTCCGGAGTTCCGGGCCGGACGACCTCCGCCCGCACCCGGACCGTGCCGCTGTGCTCGAAGCGCAGGTCGAAGGAGATCCGGTCGCCCACCCGCCATGGCCGGGCGGCGGGCACGGTCACGTCGCTGGACATCGGCGACATGTCCAGCGAGCCGCGCGCGGGCACCTGAAGCCGTTCGGTGTCCTCGCGGTAGGCCGCGCCTGACGGAGTCATCCGGTGACGGCTCAGGGCGATCCGGCCCGGCACCGAGGGCGAGGTCACCTCCACCAGTTCATCGGACGACGAACCCTGATTGGTGATGCGGAAGAAGGCCGCCGTGTCGGGGGCGCCCGCCGTCGGCTGGAACACGCGGGCCCGCGGGACGCTCAGAGCCTGTGTCATATCCCCGGTCGGACCAGCGTGCGGCGTCTGGTGCGTGCGATCGCAAGGCGCCGGAGAGCCCTCGTAGCGGAGCTACTAGGGCTTTTCGGTAACGCGGCGAGGGTGCGTGCCAGGCGTCGCACGCCCGGCCGGGGATATGACACAGGCTCTCAGGTCGGGAGGTGTGCCCGCGTGCCCGAGGGAGACCCAGGCGGTCAGCCCGCCCAGGGCCGCCAGGCACGCGGCGACGGGCGCGGCGGCGGCGAGCGCCGACTGCCCGAACCGTCGCGCCGTCCCCCCATGTCCCGTACGCCCATGGCCCGTACGCCCATGTCCCGCGCGCCTATGTCCCGTACGGAGTCCGATCACGGTCGCCACCCGCCCCTCGCGGTACACGGCGTCTTCCGTACGGAGTGCGGCGCGGGACGCCACGTACGCAGGCGCAGGCTGTTGACGACGACGAGGACCGAGCTGGCCGACATGGCCGCGGCGGCGAGCATCGGATGGAGCAGGCCGACCATCGCCAGGGGCACGGTCACCACGTTGTAGCCGAACGCCCACATCAGGTTGGCGCGGACCGTGGCGAGCGTGGTGCGCGACAGGGACACGGCGTCGGCCAGGGCCTCGATCTCACCCCGCACCAGCGTCACGTCGGCGGCACCGATCGCCACGTCCGTTCCCGCGCCCATCGCGATGCCCAGGTCGGCCGAGGCGAGAGCAGCCGCGTCGTTCACGCCGTCGCCGACGACCGCGACCCGGCGCCCCTCGGCCCTGAGCCCGGCGACCAGAGCCGCCTTGTCCTCCGGTGAACAGGCGGCGTGGACGGTGTCGATGGACAGGTGCGCGGCGATCGCGCGGGCCGGGGCCGACCGGTCGCCCGTGGCGAGTACCGGGTGCACACCCAACCGGCGCAGCCGGTCCACGGCCCGGTAGCTGCCCGGTCGCAGCACGTCTCCGACCGCGATCAGCGCGACGGGCCTCCCGTCGACGCTGACCTGCACGGCGGTGTGCGCGGCTTCCTCAGCGGCGCGCAAGGCCTCGGCGAGCGCCGGGGGTGGGTCGTCGGCGACGGCGGACACCTCGACGAGCCACCCCGCCACCCGGCCGCGCACCCCGAAGCCGGGAACGGCGGTGAAGTCGCTTACGGCGGGCAGGACGTCGTCGGCGAGCGTACGGACCGCGTGCACGGTGATCGCCCGGCCGAGCGGATGTTCGGAGCCGTCCTCGACGGCCCCGGCCAGCCGCAGCACCTCGCGCTCACACAAAGCGTCCGCGTCCGGTACGACGGTCACCCGGAGCACGCTCATGCGGCCCGCAGTCAGCGTGCCGGTCTTGTCGAGCACGACGGTGTCGATGTGCCGCAGGCCTTCCAGCGCGCGCGGCCCGGTGACCAGTACCCCGAGCTGCGCGCCGCGCCCCGTCGCGGCCATCAGCGCCGTCGGGGTGGCGAGGCCCAGGGCGCACGGGCAGGCGACGACCAGGACCGCCACGCACGCGGTGACCGCGGCCTGCGCATCGGCTCCGGCGCCCAGCCAGAACCCCAGCGTGGTCGCCGCGAGGGCCAGGATCACCGGTACGAACACCCCGGCGACGGAGTCCGCGAGCCGCTGCGCGCGTGCCTTTCCGGTCTGCGCCTCGGTCACCATCCGGGTGATGCGCGACAGTTGTGTGTCGGCGCCGACCGCTGTGGCGCGTACGAGCAGCAGTCCGCCCGCGTTGACCGCGCCGCCGGCCACCGTGTCCCCGGGGCCCGCTTCGACGGGCTCGCTCTCGCCGGTCACCAGCGCCTGGTCGACGGCGGAGTTCCCCTCCGTCACGACGCCGTCGGTGGCGACGCGCTCGCCGGGTCTGACCAGGAAGGTGTCTCCGACGGCGAGTTGCTCCACGGGGACGAGCCGCTCGCCGCGCCCCTGGCGTACCGCGACGTCCTTGACCCCCAGCCGGGCCAGCGACCGCAGCGCGGCCCCGGTCCCCCGCCGGGCCCGCGCTTCCAGCATCCGGCCCGTCAGCACGAACAGCGGCACGCCGACCGCCGCCTCCAGATACAACTGCGCGGCTCCGTCGGGCGCGGACGGCACCAGCGAGAGGGGCATCCGCATCCCCGCCTGCCCCGCACCGCCGAGGAACAGCGCGTACACCGACCAGCAGAACGACGCCAGCACGCCGAGCGAGACCAGCGAGTCCATCGTCGCCACGCCGTGCCGTGCGCCGCGCAGCGCCCGCCGGTGGAACGGCCAGGCACCCCACAGCGCCACCGGAGCGGCCAGCGTGAAGCACAGCCACTGCCAGTCGCGGAACTGCCAGGCGGGGACCATCGACAGCACGAGTACGGGCAGGGCCAGCGACGAGACCACCATCAGCCGCGACCGTTCGGCGCGCTCCGCCGCCGTCTCCTCGTCGTCCTCGCCCGCCGTGTCCCGCTGCTCCTTGAGCGGCAGCCGGGCCGTGTACCCCGCCTGTTCCACGGCGGCGACGAGCGCGTCCGGGGAGACGCCGACGGGGTGACTGACCCGTGCGGTGCCCGTCGCCAGACTGACACTCGCCGCGACCCCGTCGAGCTTGCCCAGCTTCTTCTCCACGCGGCGCACGCACGCGGCGCACGTCATCCCACCGACCGCGATATCGGTGACCGTCAGGGAGGGGGCGGGTGCCACACCCATCAATCCGCGCTCCCGTGTCCCATGTCCATGCCGCCCATACCGCCCTCACCACCGGGCGCCCCACCACCACCGCCATCGCCGCTCGTCCCGTGCATGCCCGGAGCGACCGGACCCACCGCCTGCCCCACGGCATACGAGACCCCGGACACCACCACGAGCAGCACAAGGAATCCGAGGAGCGCGGGTGACGGGAGCCCCAGCCGCTTCGGACCTTCAGGGGGCGCTGCGGAGACCTGCTCGCCTCCATGACTTTCCCTCACGGCTTCTCCCGATCGCTCCGGCCACCGCTGCGCCCGCCGCGTGCGGGCTTCCGGTGTCGGTCCAGTAGTCGGGCGTCGCGATCCCGGTGTTCCCGGCGCACCGGGTGATGCGCGTCACGCGGAAAGCGCCGACGACGCGGAGCCGTGCCGGAGCCGTGCCCCCGGCTGAGGACTGCGGTACAACAAGGCACATGACCCGTGGGACAGGCCGTTGCGGGCACGGCGGGAGCAGGGGGCCTCGGCGATGATCATCGAACTTCTCGCCATGGTGGGAGGCGCGCTCCTGGGGGTGCCGACGACGGAGGCCTACTCCTGGGCGCAGCGCAAGCTGCGGCAGACCGGCGAGTTGATCGAGCGCGCCCTGCTGGAGTCCTTCATCGAATCCGTCGGCGCCCTGGCCGATCAGGCCGTACGGGAGAGCCGGTCCCGCTAGGAGCGAGCCGACATCCGTCGGCGTCTGCGCGCGCTCGACGACGACGCGCTGACCGTCCTGGGGCTCACGCCGGACGGCGCCGCCGATCCGCTGCTGCCCGCTGCCGTGCGGTCGTCGCTGTTCGCGCCGGACGGGGACCGTGATCATGAGGGGATCGCCCGCGCGGCCAACGAGACGCTCATGGCCCGGCTCCAGCGCTCCGAGAGCTGGCTGGGAGGGGCGCCCGAAACCCTGGTGGCCGGGGTGCGGGAGCGGCTTCTCGCGGGGACCCTCGCCGCGTTCCGGCGCCGGGCGACCGAGGACGAGAGGCTCTTCCGCCAGCTCATGTTCGACACCGCCAGGGCCGCCGGGCGGGAGTCGGCCGACGACCGTGGGCGGTTGGCGCGGGTGGAGCGGGAGTTCGGCGAGCGGCTCGACGGCGTCATCGGCGAGCTGACCCGGCAGCGCGACAGCATGCTCGCCGCGACGGACGAGACGCGTCAGGAACTCCACGCCATCCGCCGCATGGCCTCCGCGCTGCTGGCCAGGCGGCACGCCGCGCAGGTGACACGGCTCGCGCTGCCGCGCAGGTTCCGCTCCTTCGTCTCGGAGAAGTGCCGGGACTTCGTGGGGCGCGACTTCGTCTACCAGGAACTGGAGTCGTGGATCGGGTCGGCGCCCTGCGGGTACTTCACCGTGCGCGCCGACCCCGGCATGGGCAAGAGCGCCGTGCTGGCCAACTACGTACGACGGACCGGGTGTCTGGCCTACTTCAATCAGCGTGCCTCCGGCCTGACCAGGGCGTCCCAGTTCTTGGAGAGCATGTGCGGACAACTCGTACGCTGGGCCGGGCTGCCGCCCGATGCCCTGCCCGCGGAGTTCCGGGACGGCGGTGTGCTCGCCGAGCTACTGGACGAGGCGGCCGAAGCGCGCGAGGGACCGCTCGTCCTCGCCGTGGACGCCCTCGACGAGGTGGACCTCACCTGCCAGGACAGAACGGCGAACGTCCTGTATCTGCCCGCGCAGTTGCCCGAGGGCGTGTACGTGGTGACGACCAAGCGCGACGTCCCGCTGCCGCTGCTCGTAGAGGTGCCGAGCCACACCCTCGACCTGAACGCGGCACGGTTCCGGGCGGAGAACGTCGCGGACGCGCACGCCTACCTCGACCGCACGGCGGACATCCGCGCGGTGGCGGACTGGATGCGCGACAACGGACTCACCCGTGACGCGTACACGCGGCACCTGGGCGAGCGGAGCGAGGCGAACTTCATGTACCTGCGCCACGTCGTGGCGGACATCGTCGCCGGACGCTGGACGGCGACCGGCCCCGAGGCCCTGCCCACCGGGCTCCGGGACTACTACGCCAACCACTGGCGTGTGATGGGGATGGAGACCCCCGCTCCCCCGCACGAGAAGCTCAAGGTCCTGTACGTGCTGCTGGAGTACCAGGAGCCGATATCGGTCCGGCTCCTGTCCGAGATCACCGCGGAACAGGCCACCACGGTCGCCGGAATCACCAGGGAGTGGAGCCAGTTCCTGCGCCGCGACGCGGTCGACGGCGAGCGCCGCTACAGCCTCTACCACGAGAGTTTCGCCGAATTCCTGCGGCGCGAGGAGGTCCTGGCCGCCTCCCGCATCGACCTGGCCGAGATCAACGAAATGATCTCGCTGCGGCTGCTCCAGGGCTTCGGATGACCCGGGCGGGGCTGAGTGAGGGCGCGGCCGAGGTGGCCGAGGGCCGCCTGCGTCATCTGCCGCGGACCGCGGCACGTGCCCGGCGAGGCGACCTGCTGGCCCGTATCCTGCTCGACTTCGGCTTCCTCCAGGCCAAGCTGGATCTCGTGGGGGTCCGCGCACTTCTCACCGACTTCGGCCTGGCCGACGGCCTCGATGGCGACGGCACAGGCCGCGACGGCACGGCCCCGCCCACGGGGATGCGGGCCGCCCAGCGCGACGCGCTCGCCCTCCTCCGCCGCACCCTGTGGGCCGCGGAACCGGCGCTGGCCCGCGACCCGGCCCAACTCGCCGCCCAACTCCTCGGGCGCCTCGGGGATGAGCCTTCGAAGGGGCTGAAGGAGCTGGAAGCGCTGCTGCGCGCCGCCCTGCGCTGGCGTGGCCGACGCTGGCTGCGTCCGCTGCACTGTTCGCTGGCCGGGGAGAGGGGGAACACCCGGCTCCTGCGTTCCGGCACGGGCACCGTGACCGCGCTGCTCCTGACCGGCGCGCGGCACTGCCTGACGGCGACCGAGGACGGCACCCTTGAGGTGTGGGACATCCGGACCGGCGAGGTGCCGACCCGGTGGGCGGCGCCGGACGGTGTGGAGTGCGCGACTGCCGACCCGGACGGAAACCTCCTGGTCACGGGGGCGGCGGACGGCACCGTGTCGCTGTGGAGGCTCGACGTCGGCCGCTGTCTGCGCACCTTCACGCCGCACCGGTGGGAGGTCGGGCAGATCGCCCTGCTCCCCGGCGGCCAGGCGCTCTCGGCCTCCCACGACGGCACCCTGGCGGTGTGGGACATCACCGACGGAACCGTCCGCGCCCGCCTGCGCGGCCACACGGGCTGGGTGCGGACCGTGGCCGTCGACGCCGCCGGTCGCGTGGCGGTCTCCGGCGCCACCGACGGGAGCGTCCGGGTGTGGGACGTGCCCCGGGGACGTCAGACGGCCTGCCTCGTCACGGACGGCGCATGGGTGAACGCGGTGGCCGTGTCCGCGTGCGGGCATTGGGCGGCGAGCGGCGCGGAGGCTGGTCCGCGGGGAGCGGGCCCTCGGCGGCCGTGCCCTCGCTCTGGACCGCGTGGTGCGAGGACCTGCGCAGGCGCGAGGGAGCGGACGCGCTGTGGGACGCGGCCCAGCGGCTGCTGCGCGCGTCCGCGGTCCACCTCGTGCAGAGGGAGAGGGGCCTGGCCGGGTGGATGTGACCGTCGCTTCTCCGTACCCGCCCGGGGATGCGGGGCGGGGCCTCTCCGGGGAAGGTGGTCCGGCATGGGAACGATGACCTCGACCGCGGTCGGCACGGCGTCACCGGAGACCGCCTGGCGGCGCTATGTGCTCCTGGACGAGTGGCCGCGCTGGGCGCCGCACATCAAGGGCGTGCGGGTGGACGGACCCCGGACGGTGCGTCGCGGGACGGAGAGTCGCGAGACGGTGCCTCGCGAGATACGGCCCGGCCTGACGGGCCATGTCGAGTCCGTCGTGGGCGTCCGTGCCGCCTTCGTGGTCGAGAGCGTCGACCACGACCGTCGGGAGTGGGTGTGGCGGGTGCGTTCGGGGCCGCTCCGCCTGCGGCTGCACCACGGCGTGCGACCACACCCACGGGGCAGCGCGACCTGGCTCACGATGCGGGGCCCGGTCCCCGTGCTGGCCGCCTACACCCCGCTCGCCCGCCTCGCCCTCGGTCGGCTGGTGAGGGACTGAGCCCGCCGAGGACCCACGCCTCGCACCGAGTCGGCGCACGTGCCACCCGGTTGGCCCCCGACCGCGCCGCTGTCACCAGGGGCGACGCCGGGAGCCGGGGCGTGACGGGCGGCGGGCGGCCACACTGAGGGCATGCGCGACGTCGACCGGCCGGAGACGGTGTCACGAAGGTTTCCCGCGGCGCCGACCAGCGCGGCGGCCGCTCGGCGGCTCGTACGGACCGCCCTGGCAGACGTCCGCACCGAGTGGTCCGACACCGCCCAGCTCCTGACCGGTGAACTGGTGACCAACGCGGTCCTGCACGCCCGCACCGAGACCGAGGTGTCCGTGCGCACCGGTGACGGCGGCGTCCGCGTACGGGTCAGTGACGACCGGCCGGACCGCGTGCCCGTGGCGCGGCACTGCCCCCCGTACGTGGGGAGCGGGCTGGGCCTGAGCCTGGTGGAGGCCCTGGCGTCGCGTCACGGGGTCGAGGTCGGTGACCGGAGCAAGACCGTGTGGTTCGAGCTGCGCGCGGACGGTACGCCGCCGCCGTCACCCGAGTGGCGGACAAGGGAGCGGCGCGGCGTCTTCACCGGCACGGTGACGCTCGTCGACATCCCCAGTGCGCTGTACTCGGCGAGCCAGCAGCACCGGCACGCGCTGCTGCGCGAACTGACGCTCGCCGCGTTCGCCGGGCCCGCGAGTCCTCCGGTGCCCCCGGCGGAGCTCGCCGCCGCCCACGACATCGACCAGGTGCTCCGCGCCTGCACGGCCGCCGCGTCCGCCGAGCCGCTTCCCGAGGCGCCGCTGCGCTCCCTGCGCCTGTCGGTGCCTGCCGACGCCGCCTCCGGGGTGCGCGCGCTGCGCCGGGTGCTCGACGTGGCCGAGGGGGAGGCGCGGAAGGAACAGATCCTCGCCCTGCCCGCGCTCCCGCGCAGCCGGGCCTTCCAGGACTGGATGTTCGACGAGATCCTGGGCCAGCTCGCCGGAGCGCGCCCCACCGCCTGGACCGTGGTGCCCCACGAGCCCGAGGTCAGCGCATCCGAACTGACGCCCTGGAACGCCGATGACGTGCGGGCCAGCAGGTTCCCGACCATCGCCGCCGACGAGGAGAACCGCATCATCGCGGCGAACGGAGCCGCCGCGGAGCTGCTGGGCTGGCTGCCGGAGGATCTCGTCGGACGGCGGCTGACCACGCTGATCCCCGAGCACCTGCGCCAGCGCCACAGCGCGGCGTTCGCCTCCCTGCTGCTCACCGGGGAGGCCCGCATCGTGGGCCGCTCGGTGCCCCTTCCCGCGCTGCACCGCGACGGCCGGGTGGTCCCGGTACGGCTGTACATCGAGACCCGGGAGACCGACGAGGGCCGTGCCGTCTTCGTCGGACGGCTCGCGCCCCGGGCCACGGTCCACCTCGACCCCCCTGACTCCTTCGACAAGGTGTCCCCGCTCCCCGAGGACGTACGAGCGCCGGAACCGTWCACCCCGGCCGCTCCCCCGCACGGGGGCCGGGCCCCTGCGGGCATGGACACGCTGGAACGGCTCACGCTGCTGGCCGACACGGGCGCCACGCTGAGCAACATCCTGGATCTGTCCAAGGGGCTGCGGTCGGTCGGGCGGCTCCTGACACGGCGGCTCGCCGACTGGTGCGCGGTGGATCTGTTCACCGGGGAGGCGAAGGTGGACCGGGTCTGTGCCGTGCACCGTGAAGTGCGGGGGCTGCGCCCGGCGGCGTACGAGGGACGGCTCCCGCCCCTCTCGGACTCCTCGCGCGGCCCGCTGGCCCGGGCACTGCGTGGCGCGGGACCGCTGCTGATCTCCGGGTCCCCGTCGCGGGGCCAGGTCGGCAGCGCGCTGGACGCCGACTATCTGGAACTGTTCCGGCGGCTCGGTGCGGGCAGCTCCGTCGTCGCGCCGCTGAGCGCCCGCGGCGAGATCTTCGGCGCCCTGACCGTGACCCGTACGACGCGCCACCGGCCGTTCGCCGAGGAGGACGTGGCGCTCGTCGGCGACCTGGTGCGCAGCGTGGCCCTGGCCGTGGACAACGCCCGCCTGTACCAGCAGACCCGGAGCATCGCCGAGAGCCTCCAGCGCTCCCTGCTGCCCGTACTGCCGCAGGTGGACCATCTCCAGTTGGCCGGACGCTATGCCGCCTCGTCCGCGACCGCGCAGGTCGGCGGCGACTGGTACGACAGCTTTCCGCTGCCGGGCGGTGACACCGCCGTGGTCATCGGCGACGTCACCGGGCACAACCTCGACGCGGCCATCGCCATGAGCCAGTTGCGCAACATGCTGCGCGGCATCGCCGTGGACCGCCAGGAGCCGCCCGAGACGGTGCTGCGCCGTCTGGACCTGGCCAACCACAGCCTGTACCGGGAAGCCACCGCCACCTGCCTCTACGGCCTGGTCAAAGGGCCTGCCCAAGGCCCCTGGTGCCTCGCGCACGCCGCCGCCGGGCATCTGCCTCCCCTGCTGACCACCTGGGAGGGCGAGGCCCGCTATCTGGAAGAGGGTTCGGGCCTGCTGCTCGGTGTCGATCCCGCGATGCCCCGGCGTACGGCGGAGACCGTGCTCCCGGCCCGCTCCACCGTGCTCCTTTACACCGACGGGCTGATCGAGCGGCGTGGCGAGCCCCTCGACCGAGGTCTCGACCGGCTGCGCACCCAGGCGGCGGCGCTGGCGCGCGAACCTCTGGAGACGTTCTGCGACGAACTGCTGATCGGCCTGGGCGCCGACAGCGCCGACGACATCGCCGTCCTCGCCATCCGCCCCGCGCCACCGCCCGGGACGGCGCCGCGCTGAACGGCCCCTTCCCGCCCGGTACGGACGCGTGCGGGCATGTGGCTTGAGCCGTGCTGTCGGCCGGTGTACCGAGGAAGGGAGGGTGAGCGAGCAGGGTCCGGTGCACCGAGGGAGCACGGGAGGGGTGAATCCTGGTGACACGTCGTCGGGAGGGAAAGGCACGTCCGTGGCACCGTCCCGTACTGCTGTGGGCCTGGGCGACCGCCACGGTCACGGCGTACTTCCTGGTGCCGCTGCGCGACCTGGGACCGCAGCGTCCGGTGCTGAGCTGGCTGGTCCTCATCGCCGGACTCACCCTGGTCGCGGCCGGCCTGCTCGTACAGATACTGGACGTACTGGCCGACCGGACGGGCACCAGGCCGGGCTGGATCATCACCGGCCTGATGTGTCTGACCGTCCTGCTCTTCTCGTCCGCGTACTACGTACTGGCCCAGCGCACGCACGAGTTCTCCGGCCTGCGCACGCGCCTCGACGCGCTGTACTTCACCGTCGTCACCCTCACCACGATCGGCTACGGGGACATCAGCCCCCGTGGCCAGACGGCGCGGGCGCTGACGCTGCTCCAGATCGTCTACGGCCTGATCTTCCTGACCGCCGGAGCCACGGCGCTCACGCGGCAGATACGCGTCAACCTCATGCGCCGCGCCCGCCCGGCGTCCTCGGACGAGGGTTCACCGGACGAGCGGTCCAACGGGTGAGGGCGGTCTTCCGGGGGGTGGCGGGTCAGCAGGTGATGGTGCCCCTGCGCAGGGCGTGACCGCCGTCGTTGGCGTCGTCCGCCCAGTACACGGGCTTGGTTCCGGCCACGCACTCGTCGGCGCCCGCGACCGAGAAGCCCTCGTTGTTGTAGTTGGGCATGCCGCTCGGCCGCCGGTGGACGGCGGCAGTGGCGAAGGCGCCGGTCGCGTCGATCTTCAGGGTGCGGTGCCGGCCGTCGCAGGTGTCGTCGCAGACCGCCCAGAGGCGCGCGGCCTGCGGCTCCCACTGCAACTCCATCACGCCGGACATGCCGCTGCTGACGGAGGCGATACGGGTGGCGGCGCCGGAGTCGGCGAGGACGTAGCCGTGGATCATTCCGGTGCCCTCGACGCCGACGAAGAAGACGCCGCCGCTGTGCGCGCCGTAACGGGCCGGGTCGTAGGCCGCTCCGGTGGCGGCGTCCTTGAACCCGGCGCCGGTCAGGGCGGCGTCGGGAACCCAGGTGATCGCTTCGAGGCCGAGGTTGGAGCCGGTCGCGGGCAGGCCGGAGGTGAGGTTCCACTCCTTGGTGGCGGTCAGCGCGGACCCGGAGCCGCTGACGTCGTACTTGAGCACCGACAGGCGGCTGGTGCCGGAGGCGGCGCCGTCGCGCTCACTGGCGACGAACGCGCCGCCGGCCGCACCGGAGCCGGTGAGGGTGACGCCCTCGCTGTCGGGGGCCCCGGAGCCGGTGGGGAAGCGAAGCGTCTTGCCGGAGGACCAGCCGTTGGCCGTGTCCGGCTTCCAGCCGCCAAAACCGTCACGCACCAGACGCCACAGCTTGCCGCTGTTCTGCGCCCCCCCACAGCACGCCGCCCTCCTGGTGGAGGCCGCTGAGGTCCTCGCCGAACACGTCGGAACCGTCGGCGGTGGCCACGCCGCTGCCGCCGGGCCAGGCCACCGGTGTCGTGGAGCCGTCGTCGCCACCGTCGGTGCCGCAGGCGTTCCGGCCGCCGAGGGTGACGGCCGCCGCCCGCCCGAAGTCGCCGGTGCCGTCGGGGCAGCGTGACCAGGACGGGCTGGAGTGGGTGCTCCAGGAGAAGCTGTCGACGAGCGTCCTGCCGTCGGCGAGGTAGAGGCGGGCCTGGTCGTCGGAGCCGAGCCCGAACGCGTCGTGCACGTCGAACGCCCGGTGGCCGCCCGGTGCGAGCACGGTCCCGGAGGGAATCTCGTACGTGTGGTCCTTGTCGCTGTCCTTGAGGACCCAGCCCGAGACGTCGACCGAGGCGGCGCCCTTGTTGAACAGTTCGATCGAGTCGTCGACGCCCCCTGTGGTCACCACCTCATTGACGCGGATGTCGTCGCTGGCCGCAGCGTGTGCCGTCGGCACTCCGGTCAGGACGCTCGCGGCGAGGAGCGGTACGGCGGCGAGAAAGCGGGCACGGGCGCGAGGCCGACGGCGGCCGGTCGGTCTGGGGATCACGGGATTCC
Source organism: Streptomyces flavofungini (assembly GCF_041028215.1). Classification (GTDB taxonomy): domain Bacteria; phylum Actinomycetota; class Actinomycetes; order Streptomycetales; family Streptomycetaceae; genus Streptomyces; species Streptomyces flavofungini_B. The sequence goes on along the minus strand of NZ_JASKYR010000043.1, from coordinate 7,730 downwards.
GTTCTGACGTTGTCATGATCAGGCCGCCTGACGTTCCCGACTCAGATCGAACAGAACTCCCCCGCCGGGGAGGACACCGTGCGAACGCCCGGCGAATTCCCGGGTGGCACCGGGCGGCGCGCCGTCCCCGTCGACCGCTCCCGGCCGCCCGGCTTCCCCGTTCGGCCGGGCGTTGAAGCCGGGCCGAGCGGGGAGCCGGGCCCCCGAAAAACCAAGCCGCCCGGGGTGGGCGTCGATCTACCGACGAGTCGGGCTGCCCGGCGGCCGGATCAGCGTAGTCCGGCGAAGAGGTCGTTCTCGGGGAGGGGTGCGTCCGTGGTGTCCTTCACCCGTACGAAGGTCTCCAGGCCCATCAGCTCGCCGAACCGTTCCTTGCCCATCTTGAGGAAGAAGATGTTCTCGCCCTGACTGGCGTGCGCGGCCAGGGAGTCGAACTTCTGCCCGCTGTAGTCGGTGGTGTCCACCCACGTGGTGATCTCGTCGTCGGGCAGGCCGATCTCGGCCAGCGCGGCGGCCTCGGCGGGGTCCGGCTCCGGCATGTCCTCACCGAATTCGCGCATCACCTCGCCGAACCGCTGCATCGCCGAGCGCGGCATCGTGGTCCAGTACACCTTCGGCGTCAGCTCCGTCATCTCCAGCGCCGCCATCGTGATGCGGTGGGCCTGGATGTGGTCGGGGTGCCCGTAGAAGCCGTTCTCGTCGTAGGTGACGACGACATCCGGCTGGTAGTGCCGCATCAGCTCCGCCAGCCGCGCCGCGCCTTCCTCCACGGGGGTCTGCCAGAACGAACCCGGAGCGTCGTTGCTCGGCCAGCCCACCATCCCGGAGTCGGCGTAGTCCAGCATCTCCAGATCACTGATCTTCAGCACACCGCAGCTCGCCTCAAGTTCCTGACGGCGCATCAGGGCCACCGCCGCCGGATCGTGCCCGGGCTCCCCCGGCTTGACACCCCCTGGCCCATCACCGCACCCGCCGTCGGTACAGGTCACCAGCACCGTGCGCACGCCCTCGGCCGCATACCGCGCGAGAACGCCTCCGGTGGAGGTCGCCTCGTCGTCGGGGTGGGCGTGCACTGCCATCAAAGTCAACGGCCGGTCAGTCATGAACCATCCTCCTGCAAAGAGATACATCTCGATTCGATCCACGTGCGCGGCAGACCTGCCGCGCACCCGGAGCCCCGGTCCCGCACGGGCACGGACGACGAAATGTCCCCCATGATCCCTTGCGGCGCCGGTCCCCCGCTCGATGCAACCATCCCGGCCCGACCAGATGTTCCCCCCCGGCGCTCTCAGGTGCCTTGCGTCGCCGGAACCATCGCGACGAGCTCGACCTCGAAGCCGTCCTCGTTCTCCAGGTAGGCGGCGTACTGGTGGCTGCCGCCCGCATAGGGATGGCGCTCGGGGAACAGCAGCCGCCAGCTGTGCTCCACGGCGTCGGCCACCAGCGTGTCGACCGTGGCGGCGTCCGCGACGTGGAAGGCCAGGTGGTTGAGTCCCGGGCGGCAGCGGTCGTACACCGTGCCGGTGAGGGCCGACGACTGCTCGACGACCAGGTAAGTCGGCCCGAGCCGCCAGCTCCGGCCGCCCTCCCACCGCTGGTCGAGGCTGTGGCCCAGCGCCTCCAGGAGCCAGCCGAGGGAGGCCTGCGCGCGGTCGAGGTCGGCCACCCAGAGCTCCAGGTGGTGCAACATGCCGTGGGTCGGCCCGTTCATGCGTAGATCTCCATCCGTCCGCGTCAGCGTCACTCGGCCCCGCCGGTTCGTTGCCGGTGCTCCAGGCTCTCGGCAAGTGACACACATCTTTGCCGTGCCGCAACCTGATCCGGCAACTTCCGTGCCGCCCCCATACGTCCTTGAGGCATGACGTCTGCTCCATCCGAACCGCCCTTCCCTGTTCCGCCGTCGTGGCCGCACTGCGGACGCGATGCCACGTCGGCCGATCCGGTCGGCTGCCGGGGCCGCTGTGTCGAGGGGGCGACCGCCTGCCTGGCCCACCTCGACGAGGCCGACCTCGACGCCTACCTCATGACGCTGTCATCCGGCACCGACATCGACCACCGTGGCACCGCATTCACCCCTGAGCTGCTGCACCAGTTGCTCGCCGCCCTGCGTGATCCCGGCGACGGTCTGCCCCACACCGGCGACGCATGGTTCGAAGGGGCGGCCTTCCACGGTGACGCCGGATTCGATTCGGTGACCTTCTCGGGGAACGCCGAGTTCGAGGGGGCATCGTTCTCCGGCGACGCCCGGTTCGGTGAGGTGTCCTTCCTGGGTGACGCCGGGTTCGCCAGGACCGTCTTCCTCGGCAACGCCGACTTCGAGGAAGCGGCCTTCTCCCGGCATGCCTGGTTCGAGGAGGTGTCCGTCTCCGGCAACGCCGAGTTCGGCCGGGCGGTCTTCTCCCACCACGTCTGGTTCAAAGACGCGGTCTTCTCCGGCCCCACCCGTTTCAGGGACACGATCATCGGCCGCACCGCTCAGTTCCACGGGGCCGCCTTCGCCGACGAGGCCCGGTTCGAGAGAGCCCTCTTCCACGACGGCGCCACCTTCGACAGGGCGACCTTTTCCGGCGCGGTCGGATTCTCCGAGGCGACCTTCACCGGCAGCACTCACTTCCGCGAGGCCACCTTCTCCGGCATCGCTGACTTCGTCGGGGCGACCTTCTCCGACGACACCCGGTTCGAGCAGGCGGTCTTCTCCGACGACGTCGAATTCAGCGGCGCCCGTTTCGACCACGGGGCCTACTTCGCCAGAACCACCTTCTCCCAGGAGGTCTGGTTCGACGGGGCCGCCTTCTTCGACGACGTCCGGTTCGACGTGGCACGGTTCGAGACGGCAAGGCACCTCGGCCCGCTGATGTGCGAGAAGCGGGTGGTACTGGACCATGCGGATTTCCAGCAGCCGGTGCGGGTGCACATCGCCGCCCGGTGGGTGAGCTGTGCGCGCACCCGGTGGGCGTCGACCGCGACGCTACGCCTGCGCTACGCCCAACTGGACCTGACCGAAGCAGTCTTCGAGTACCCCGTGACAGTGGCAACCCACCCGAAGCCGTTCCGCACGGACACGATGGATGCCGACAGTGCCCCGCTGCGGGAGACCGGGCTGTCCGACCGGGAGCCAGCGGTACGGCTGATGTCGGTGGACGGCGTGGACGCCGCCCACCTGGCACTCAAGGACATCGACCTGAGCCAGTGCCGGTTCGCGGGAGCCGTCCACCTGGATCAGTTGAAGGTGGACGGCTGGTGCACCTTCGCCGCTTCACCCCGTGGCTGGAGCCCACGTTTCCCCTGGTGGTGGAGTCGGCGCAATACGCTGGCGGAGGAGCACCACTGGCGGGCCCGTAGGACACGCCGTCCCAGCGGAGTCACCCCGCGCGCCTGGACCGCCGCGCCGCAGGAGGCACCGGAGCTGAAGGCGGCGGCGGTCGCCGCGCTGTACCGGCAACTGCGCAAGTCCCTGGAGGACGGCAAGAACGAGCCGGATGCCGCCGACTTCTACTACGGCGAGTGCGAGATGCGCCGCCTCGACAAGACCCGGCCGCACTGGGGCGAGCGGGCACTGCTGTGGCTCTACTGGGTGCTCTCCGGGTACGGGCTGCGGGCCTGGCGTGCGCTGACCTGGCTGGCAGTGGCCATGACGGGCACGGTCACGGTCATGGTGCTGTGGGGGCTGCCCCTGGACGCCCCGAAGCCGACCACCACCGGGCGCCAAGTCGGCGAGGGGCGGAACATCGTTCTGACCACGGAGACACCCGACCCGGTCAATCCGTCGGGACCCGTACTCGAACGCGTCAGCGCCGAACGGGGAGAGAAGGCCCTGCGGGTGGTCATCAACTCGGTCGTCTTCCGCTCGTCCGGACAAGACCTCACCACCACGGGCACCTACACGGAGATGGCCTCCCAGCTGGCCGAACCGGTCCTCCTCGGCCTGGCCGCCCTCGCCGTCCGGAGCCGCGTGAAACGTTGACGCGCGGCAGCACACCGCGAGCCAGTCCGCTGGTCACCGGACTCCCAGCCGCGAGAGAACGACCGCTCCGTCCGCCGACCGCTCAGGTCGTCTCGCGCACGATCAGCCGCGGAACGAGCAGGGTGCGCGCGGGCGTCCGGCGCGGCTTGTCGATCAGCGAGCGCAGCAGTTCGGCGGCGTGGCGGCCGGATTCGGCGAGCGGCTGCCGGATGGTGGTGAGGCCGAAGGCCTCCGCGAGCGGTCCGTCGTCGAAGCCCGCTACGGCGACCTCGTCGGGCGCCTCAAGACCGGCGGTGCGCAGCCCGGCGAGGAATCCCGCGGCCAGCAGGTCGTGGTGTGCGATGACGGCGGTCGGCCGTTCGGTACGGCGGGCGAACTCGGCGGCGTAGGCGCGGGCCGAGGCCACGTCGTTGCCCGCGAGTTCCAGGTCCTCGAAGTCGGGCTCGGCGCTGTCCGACTCGCGCAGCGCGCGGGCCACCCCCTGGAGCCGCAGCTCTCCGGCGGAGGTGTACGCCGAGGGCTGGTAGGGCTCGTGGAGGTAGGCCAGGCGCCGGTGGCCACGGGCGACGAGATGGGCGGCCAGCAGATAACCGGCCTGTTCGTTATCGAAGCTCACGTTGGTGAACTCGTCGTTCGCCGAGTCGACCAGCACGGTCGGCGGCCCCCACCGGCGGAGGCGGTCGGCGCTCTCCTCGCCGAGCGGCACACCCATGATCAGCAGTCCGTCGACGTCGCCCCGGACGGGCAGCGCCTCCAGCATCGGCGATGCGGATTCGGTGCTCGGCGGGGTGTCGTGCACCACGACCTCGATGTGGTGGGGCGCGAAGGTCTCCAGGACGCCGACCAGCCGGGTCCGGTAGGTCTCGTAGCTGCTGAAGGGCGCCACCACGGCGATCCGGCCGCTGCGGCGCCGGGCCCGCTCGGCCACGGTGGCGCCGGACCGGTAGCCCAGTTCGCCCGCGACTCTGATGATCTTGTCGCGGGTCTTCGGGCTGACCCGGTCCGGATGGTTCAGCGCGAGCGAAACCGTCGAGATGCTCACGCCCGCGGCCTCGGCCACCTGATAGATCGTCACGTCCGCACTTCCCACCCCAGCACCCTATCCGAGTGGCCCGAGCGTCCGGCACTCGGCGAGCAAGCGGAGCCGCATCCGGTCGTTGACCGAGATGTCCGCCCATGCTTAATGTGTTTCGTCGAAGCATTTCGATCGAGGTTGGATGGCAGACGTCCAGGAGCTGGCCCGGGCCGCGGGTGTCGAGCCCACCGTCATGGACTGGCTCACGGCCCTCGACGGGATCGCACGGGGCCTTCCGGAGCTGGGATCACCTGATCCCGCCCGGCGCCGTCGCGCGGCGCATGAGCTCTCCGACACGGCGGCCAGGCGGTTCACGCTGACCGGCGACGCCCGGTGCGAGCTGAGCGAGCACCGCGTCCCCACCCGGTCCGGGGAGATCACGGTCCTGCACTACCGGCCGCCCGGCGACCGGCCGCGGCTCGGGCACCTGTCCCTGCACGGCGGCGGCTTCACCCTGGGCAGCGTCCATGAGGTGGTCAACGACCGGCTGCTGCGGCACCGCGCCGCGGCCAGTTCGGGCTCACTCCCGACCGGATCGGCATCGGCGGGATCTCTGCGGGCGGGAACCTCGCCGGGCTCGTCGCGGCGCACGCCCGCGACAGCGGCCTGGCCCTGGACCACCAGGTGCTCGAAGTGCCTGGGGTGAGCCTGCACATCGACCAGGACGACTCCTACCGCCGCTTCAGCGCCCTGTCCGACGTCGGGGACCTCTCCGAGCTCCGCACCGCCTACCTGGGCACGCCCGGTCCCCTGGACACCGCCGATCCGGCGCACCCATGGACGGAGTCCGCCCGGATCACCCACCTCACCGGGCTGCCGCCCACCCTGCGCCTCACCGCCGAGTTCGATCCGCTGCGCGAGGGCGGCGAGCGCTACGCGGCCCGGCTCGCCCCGGCCGGTGTGCCGACCCGGTCCTGGCGCGTCCCGGGTCACCTCCACGGTTCCCTGTCCATCACGGGTACCTCTGAGACCGCACGTGCGGGGCAGCGCCACGTCATCGACTTCCCGCGGACCCGGGCCCACCGGACCGCCGCGAACCCCCCTTCCTGATCGGAGCCACCTCATGCCCATCGACGCCAACCTCATCCGCGCCCTCACCGCCGTCGGCGTACCCGCTCCCCCGGCGACGGACGACGTGCACGAGCAGCGCGAGGCCGCCTTCGCGTACGAGCGGGCGGTGTACTCCCGGCTCGGGGCGAGCGGACCCGAGCTGCCGGTCCGCGAGCACACCGTGCCGGTGGACGGCCACCCGGACGTGCTGGTGCGCCTGTACTACCCGGGCGACCCGGCCGAGGCCCGCGACCTGCCGGTCTGTCTGCACTTCTACGGCGGCGGCTGGCGCCAGGGCGGCATCCACCACCCGAGCGTCGCCACCCACTGCGCGGTGCGGGCCGCCGAAGCGAACATCGTCGTCGCGGCCGTCTCGTACGCGCTCGCTCCTGAACACCCCTACCCCACCGCACTGGAGCAGGGCTACGCCGCCCTTGAGTGGCTGGTGCGCGAAGCCGGTGCGCTCGGCGTCGACCCCGCGCGCACCGCCCTGTCGGGGCAGTCCGCGGGCGCCAACCTGGTGGCCGCGCTGACCCACCTCAACCGCGACCGGGCCCAGCACCCGCTGGCGCTCCAGATCCTGGAAGTCCCCGGACTCGACCTGACGCTCGGGCACACCGAACGCGACGCCATCGAGCTCACCGACGAGCAGTGGGCGGTCCTGGAGCACATGATCGCCGACTATGTCCCCCGGGCCGACGACCGGCGCTCCGCCTACGCCTCGCCGCTGCTGGCCGAGGACCTCAGCGGCCTGCCGCCCGCCTACGTCATCACCGCGGAATGCGACCCCTTCCGCGGTGACGGCGAGGCCTACGCCGCCGCCCTGGCCGCCGCCGGGGTCCCTGTCGCGGCCTTGCGTCTGGTGGGCCTGACCCACACGGCGGGCTGTACGAGCGGGCCTCGCTGACCGCGCGGGCGGGGCAGGCGGCGGTCGCCACGGCCCTGCGCACGCTGCACGACTGACCCGCCGCCGACCGGCACGCCCCTCGCACCATCCCCGTGAACTGAAGAACCACCGTGGCAGCCCGCATCGAGGACTACGCCCTCATCGGCGACATGCGGACCGCGGCCCTGGTCAGCAGGGACGGGGCCGTCGACTGGCTGTGCCTGCCCCGCTTCGACTCCCCCGCCGTCTTCGCCGGGCTGCTCGGCACCGACGAGCACGGCTTCTGGCGGATCGGCCCGGCCGACCCGGCGACGCCGCCCGCCGACCGCCGCCGCTACCGGGGTGACTCGCTCGTCCTGGAACAGGAGTGGGACACCCCGGACGGCTCGGTCCGGGTCATCGACGGCCCGGCATGTGCGGGCGGCACAGGCAAGATCACAGTGTGGTGAAAGCCGCGTATCAAAGGGTGGCGAGCCGGTGTCCTGGACCGGGGCCGGAAGGTTGGCCCGTCATGAAGTGTTCCGAGAACGAGGGGGGCGGCGTGCAGCTGCTCGGTGCCTACTGGCTGGACGATGACGCTGAACACGGCGACGGCTTGCCGCGCGGCACACTGAATTGCGCCGCGACGGCGCCGTGGACGGCGCGGACGCGGCGCTTGCGGAGGGGCGTGTTCCTGCTGACGGGCATCACGGCCGCCCTGATCACGGCGGCCCTGACCATGGCCCTCCAGTAGGCGGAGACCTCCCCCGCCCGCC
>NZ_JASKYR010000429.1:0-6538 GCF_041028215.1 Streptomyces flavofungini | reverse complement strand
ATCTGGTGGTGGGGCACGGGGTTCGTGAGCTGCTGCTTGTGAGTCGGCGTGGTTCGGCTGCGGAGGGGGTTCGGGAGCTGGTCGCGGAGTTGTCGGAGGCCGGGGCTCGGGTTTCGGTGGAGGCCTGTGATGTGGCGGACCGGGATGCGGTCGGTGAGCTTCTGTCGCGGTATGCGGTGGGTGCGGTGGTGCATTCGGCGGGTGTGCTGGATGACGGCACCGTTGAGTCGCTGACGCCTGAACGGCTCGCGGGTGTGCTGCGGGCCAAGGTGGACGCGGCGTGGAACCTGCACGAGGCGACCAAGGACCTCGACCTCGGCGCCTTCGTCCTCTTCTCCTCGGTGGCGGGGACGTTCGGCAGCGCGGGTCAGGCCGCGTACGCCGCAGGCAACACCTTCCTGGACGCGCTGGCCCGCCACCGCCGCTCCCTCGGTCTGCCCGCAGTCTCCCTGGTCTGGGGCCCGTGGGCGCAGGACGCGGGGATGACGGAGGGCCTCTCGGACACGGACCGGCGGCGTATCGCGCGGTCCGGGCTGCCCGCCGTCTCGGCGGAGCGGGGCACTGCGCTGTTCGACGCGGCCCTGGCCTCCGGCGAACCGGTGCTCCTCCCCGTCCACCTCGACTTCCCGGCGCTCCGGGCCCAGGGCGAGATTCCGCCGCTGCTGCGGGGCCTGATCAGGACTCCCGCTCGCCGCAGCGCGGCGGCAGCGGGCTCCGCCACGGCCTCGGGCCTGGCCGCACGGCTCGCCTCACTGGGGGAGACCGAGCGCCGCGAGATCATGCTGGACCTGGTGCGCGGCCAGATCGCGATCGTCCTCGGCCACTCGGGCGCCCAGACCGTCAACCCCGACCGGGCCTTCCAGGACCTGGGCTTCGACTCGCTCACGGCGGTGGAGCTCCGCAACCGGCTCGGCAAGGCCACCGGCCTGCGGCTGCCGGCGACGGTGGTCTTCGACTACCCGACCGCCTCACTCCTCACGGGCCACTTGCTGGACGGCGTCCTCGGTACGGAGGCGGCGGCTGTGGTGCCGGTGGCGGTGCTGCCGTCGGTGGCGGATGATCCGGTGGTCATCGTCGGGATGGCGTGCCGGTATCCGGGTGGTGTGGCTTCGCCGGAGGATTTGTGGCGGGTCGTGTCGGAGGGTGTGGACGCGGTCTCGGAGTTCCCGTCGGATCGTGGCTGGGATGTGGAGGCGCTGTACAACCCGGATCGTGAGGTGCCGGGCACGACGTATACGCGCTCGGGCGGTTTCCTGCACGAGGCCTCGGAGTTCGACCCGGAGTTCTTCGGGATGAGTCCGCGTGAGGCGGTGGCCACGGACGCGCAGCAGCGGTTGCTGCTTGAGACGACGTGGGAGGCCATCGAGCGGTCCGGGATCGATCCGGTGTCGCTGCGCGGCAGCCAGACCGGCGTCTTCGCGGGCGTCATGTACAACGACTACGGCAGCATCCTGACCGGCGAGCAGTACGAGGGCTACCGGGGCAACGGCAGCGCGCCCAGCATCGCGTCGGGCCGGGTGTCGTACACGTTCGGGTTCGAGGGCCCTGCGGTCACCGTCGACACGGCGTGCTCGTCGTCCCTCGTCGCCATGCACTGGGCCGCGCAGGCCCTGCGCTCGGGCGAGTGCTCGCTCGCCGTCGCCGGTGGCGTCACCGTGATGGCCACGCCCACCGCCTTCGTCGAGTTCTCCCGCCAGGGCGCCCTCTCGCCGGACAGCCGCTGCAAGGCGTTCTCCGACGCCGCGGACGGCGCCGGGTGGTCCGAGGGTGTGGGCATGGTGGTGCTTGAGCGTCTGTCGGACGCGCGCCGCAAGGGTCACCGGGTGTTGGCGGTGGTGCGGGGTTCGGCGGTCAACCAGGACGGTGCGTCCAACGGTCTGACCGCCCCGAACGGTCCCTCGCAGCAGCGGGTGATCCGTCAGGCGCTGGCCAGTGGCGGTCTGTCGGCGGCGGATGTGGATGTCGTCGAGGCGCACGGTACGGGTACGACTCTGGGCGACCCGATCGAGGCGCAGGCGCTGCTCGCCACCTACGGCCAGGGTCGTGACGAGGACCGGCCGTTGTGGCTGGGTTCAGTGAAGTCCAACCTGGGTCATACGCAGGCGGCTGCCGGTGTCGCGGGTGTGATCAAGATGGTGATGGCGATGCGGGAGGGTGTGCTGCCGCGCACTCTGCACGTCGATACGCCGTCCTCGCACGTGGACTGGTCGGCGGGAGCCGTGGAACTGCTGACCGGCGAACAGAGCTGGGCAGGTGAGGAGCGGGTACGTCGGGCGGGTGTGTCCTCGTTCGGCATCAGCGGCACCAACGCGCACGTCATCCTTGAGCAGCCCGAACCGTTCGCTGAATCGGCGAGCGGTGACAAGGGGGATGTGTCCCTGGAGCCGGGTGTCGTGCCGTGGGTGCTGTCCGGGCGTTCGGAGGAAGCGCTGCGGGCGCAGGCCGGGCGGCTGCGGGAGTTCCTGGCGACCGGCTCGGCGTCGGTGACCGCCGTGGACGTGGCGTTCTCGCTGGCGACACAGCGCACCCTGTTCGATCACCGTGCGGTCGTGCTGGCCGAGGACCGGGACGCGGCGCTGGCCGCACTGGCGACGGGGCAGCCCGACGCCGGAGTCACCCGGGGTGTGGTCGGCACCGGTCGTACGGCGTTCCTGTTCTCGGGTCAGGGTTCGCAGCGGCTCGGTATGGGGCGTGAGTTGTATGCGCGTTTCCCGGTGTTCGCGGAGTCGTTCGACGCGGTGTGCGCCGCTTTGGACGGGCTTTTGGAGCGTCCGCTGCGTGAGGTGGTGTGGGGCGACGATGAGGCTGTCCTGAACGGCACCGCGTATGCGCAGGCGGGGTTGTTCGCCGTGGAGGTGGCGCTGTTCAGGTTGGTGGAGTCGTGGGGTGTGCGGCCGGAGTTCGTGGCCGGTCATTCGATCGGTGAGGTGGCGGCGGCGCATGTGGCCGGTGTCTTCTCGCTCAGTGATGCCTGCGCTCTGGTGGCCGCGCGTGGCCGGTTGATGCAGGCGCTGCCCGCAGGCGGTGCGATGGTGGCGGTGGAGGCCACCGAGGCGGAGGTGCTCGCGCACCTGGAGTCCGCTGACGGCGACGTGTCCGTGGCCGCCATCAACGGCCCGTCCTCCGTCGTCGTCTCCGGCGGCGAAGAAGCCGCCGAGGCGGTCGCGGAGGCGTTCAGGCAGCAGGGACGCCGGGTCAGCCGACTCCGGGTCTCGCACGCGTTCCACTCGCCGCTGATGGAGCCGATGCTGGCGGAGTTCCGCGAGGTCGTGGCGGAGCTGTCGTTCGGTGAGCCGAAGCTGCCGGTGGTCTCCAATGTCACCGGCCGCATCGCCGAAGCCGGTGAATTGACCTCCCCGGACTACTGGGTGAGTCACGTCCGCGAGGCAGTCCGTTTCGACGACGGCGTACGTGCCCTGGTGGAGCAGGGTGTGTCACGGTTCGTGGAGCTGGGCCCGGACGGTGTGCTCAGCGGCATGGCACGCGAGAGCGCGGGTGAGGACGCGGTCCTGGTCCCGCTGCTGCGCAAGGATCGCGCCGAGGAGAGCACCGCACTGGCCGCGCTCGGCCGACTGCACACCAATGGCGTGACCGTGGACTGGGCCGGTGTCCTCGCCGGTACCGGTGCCCGTGCCGTCGACCTGCCGACGTACGCCTTCCAGCGCCGCCGCTACTGGCCCGAAACCACCGGCACGGCGGCGGACCCGAGGTCGGCCGGTGTGGACGCGGCCGATCACCCGCTGCTTGGCGCGGTGGTCACGCTGCCCGAGTCCGGTGGCGTGGTGCTCACGGGCAGGCTGTCGGTGGAGGCGCAGCCGTGGCTCGCCGACCACGTGGTCCTCGGCCGGGTACTGCTGCCGGGCACGGGCCTCGTGGAGATGGCCCTGGCGGCGGGCGAGACGGTGGGTTGCGCCACCCTGGAGGAACTGACCCTGGCGGCACCGCTGGTGCTGCCCGAGGGCGGCGGCCTCCAGGTGCGAGTGGTCGTGGGCCCGCAGAGCGAAGGCCGTCGTACGGTCGCCGTCTACTCCCGTGCCGAGGGCGCCGGAGACGAGTCCTGGACGACTCACGCCACCGGCTCCCTGACGGAGACCGGCTCCCCCAGGGACACGGGAGCGACGACCGGGCTCGACGAGCAGTGGCCGCCGCTGGACGCCGATGCCGTGCCGGTGGAGGCCGCGTACGACGTCTTCCGCGAGCGTGGCTATGGATACGGGCCGGTGTTCCAGGGGCTGCGTGCGGCGTGGCGCCGGGGCGAGGAACTCTTCGCCGAGGTGGCGCTCCCGGAGGAGGCATCGGACGAGGCGGGCCGGTTCGGTCTGCACCCGGCGCTCCTCGACGCCACGATGCACGCGGGCATCCTGAACGACACCGACGACGAGACCTCCGTCCCCTTCGCCTGGAACGACGTGACCCTGCACGCGGTCGGCGCCAACGCCGTCCGCGTCCGGATCCGCCGCCTGGACGGCCGTGCCGTCTCCCTCTCCGTCGCCGACGTCACCGGTGCGCCGGTCCTGACGGTCGGCTCGATCGCCAGCCGACCGCTCTCCGCCGACCAGCTCGGCGCGGCCTCGGGCGACTCGGGGGCGCTGTACGGGGTGGAGTGGGTGACCCCGGCGGTCGCCGTGGCCGAGTCGGCGCGATGGATGTCGTGGAGCGATGTCGCTGCGGATGCCGATGCCGATGCCGATGCCGATGCCGATGTGCCGGGTGTGGTGGTGCTGGATTGCGGTGTGCCGGACGCGTCTGTGGATGTGCCTGGTGGTGTGCGGTCGGTGTTGGACCGGGTGCTGGGTGTGGTGCAGGAGTGGCTTACTGGTGAGCGGTTCTCGGGGTCGCGGCTGGTGGTCGTGACGCGGGGTGCGATGCCGGTGGTGCCGGTGGGCACGGGTGCTGACGGCACGGCGGTCGCGGGTGATGTGGTGCAGGCTCCGGTGTGGGGTCTGGTGCGTGCGGCGCTCGCGGAGAACCCGGGGCGGTTCGCCCTGGTGGACCTCGACCCGGCTGCCCCGGATGCGGGCGCCGACACGGCTGAGCTGCTGGATCGCGCGGTGGCGGCGGTGGTCTCTGGCGAGTCCGAGGTCGCTGTGCGCGGCGGCTCCGTACTGGTGCCGAGGCTGACGCGCCTGCCCGACGAGGCTCGCGAGCAGGCGGGCACCGCTGACGCCGCCGCGCCCTCTCTGAGTGGCTCCGGCGCGGTTCTGATCACCGGTGGTACGGGTGGTCTGGGTGCTGTGGTGGCCCGTTATCTGGTGGCCGAGCGTGGGGTGCGGGATGTGGTCCTGACCTCGCGGCGCGGCCCGGACGCCCCGGGCGCGCCGGAACTCGCGGCGGACCTGCGGGAAGCCGGTGCGACGGTGGACGTCGTGGCTTGTGACGTGTCCGACCGTGCCGCCGTGCACGACTTGGTGCACTCCCTGTCGGCGGACCGGGGTCTGCTGGCGGTTGTCCACGCGGCTGGTGTGGGTGACAACGGTCTGGTCGGTGCGTTGTCGCCGGAGCGGGTCGATGGTGTGCTGGGTCCGAAGGCGGATGCGGCGTGGTGGCTGCATGAGGCGACGGCCGGGCTGGAGTTGGCGGCGTTCGTGCTGTTCTCGTCGGCCGGTGGTCTGGTGCTGACCGCGGGGCAGGGCAATTACGCGGCGGCGAATGTGTTCCTGGACGCGTTGGCGGCGCGGCGTCGGGCCGAGGGCTTGGTGGCGACGTCGATGGCGTACGGGTTCTGGGATGTGGGCGCCGGTCTGGGCCAGTACCTGTCCGAGGTGGACCGGCGGCGGATGGCTACGCAGGGTCTGCCGGTGCTCTCCCACGACGCCGGGCTCGCGCTGTTCGCGCAGGGGCTCCAGCGTGACGAAGCCACGGTGGTGCCGCTGCGGGTGGACACCGCCGCGCTGCGCACCCGTACCGACGAAGTCCCGGCCCTGCTGCGCGCCCTGGCCCCGGCCAGGCGTACGGCGGCCGCCGCTGGAGCGGTCACCGGTGCGGGCCGAGACGAGTCCCCGGCGCACCGGCTGGCGACTCTGCCCGCCGCTGAACGGCACCGCACGGTCTTGCAGTTGGTGCGGTCGCACGTGGCGTCGGTCCTGGGTCATGGTTCGGCGGAGGCGATCGGTCCGGACCGGGCGTTCCAGGAGCTGGGCTTCGACTCGCTGGCCGCCACTGAATTGCGTAACCAGCTCAACAATGTGACCGGGTTGCGTCTTCCGGCGACCCTGGTCTTCGACCACCCCAACGCACTCGCCGTCACCGAGCACATCGAGGAGGAATTGGCTGCCGCATATCCGGAGGCCGGTTCGGACGGCGCGGGGACGGACGGTGAGGACGGCATCCGCCGCGCCCTGTCGTCGATCCCGACCCGGCGCCTGCGGGACGCGGGCCTGGTGGAGACACTGCTCGAACTCGCCGACGAGACCGGTGACCTGCCGGACACCGAGCTGGACGGCTGGGCCGACGGCGATGACGACGGTCTCACCGACGGCGACGGTCTCAGCGGCGGTGACGGCGTCAGCGACGCCGACCCCAACACCGCCGACACCCC
>NZ_JASKYR010000428.1:0-5961 GCF_041028215.1 Streptomyces flavofungini | reverse complement strand
CCCCTCCGCCGTCTCCCCTGCCGTCCTCACCGCGTTAGTCCGGGGCGCGCCGGTCCGGCTCCGCCCTCACCGGAAACCGGGCCGCCGACCTGGAGACTGGGTGGCACATACGCGCGACACCACCCGCACGACCGCGTGCGGACGCAGAGGAGACGCCAGATGCTGTTCGGCAAAGAGCATGTGAAGCGCTACCAGGAGACCGACGGCGCGGAGGGCCACGACTGGCAGGGCACCACGGTGCTGATCCTCACCACCGTCGGCCGCAAGAGCGGTGAGCAGCGCAGCACTCCGCTGATCTACCGGCACTACGGCGACGCGGTGCTGGTGGTGGCCTCCAACGGAGGCGCCGACGCACCGCCCCTGTGGTACCGCAACCTCCAGGCGAACCCCGAGGTCCAGGTGCAGATCAAGGGCGACCGCTTCACCGCCCGCGCCCGCACCGCGACCCCGGACGAGAAGCCGGACATGTGGCGCACGATGGTCGCCACCTGGCCCGCGTACGAGGAGTACCAGACCAAGACCGAACGCTCGATCCCCGTGGTGGTCCTGGACCGCGTCTGAGCCGCCGCTCCCCGCCCGTCACACCGTGCTGAGCGGATGTGCCGCCGTGGCCGAGCGCGGCGGCCAGGCGCGGGGGGCCAGGATGCCGAGGACATAGGCGCGGGCCACCAGGGCCGGGCGGGTCGCCGCGCCCAGCAGGTGGCGCAGACGGCTGAGGTGGTAGTCGACCGTCTGCCGCGACAGGTGCAGCGAGGTGGCGATGTCGCCGTTGCTGCTGCCCTCCGCCAGGAGGGAGAGGATGCGGACCTGCGCGGCGGTGAGCGTCGCGTGGGCCTCGTGGGCGAGGCTCTGGTGGGTGACGACGGCCCACACATGGCGGGCCCGCGCCGCCGCGTGGCCGATCGTCGTCAGGTGGAGCTGCGCCCGGCGCTGGAGGCCCTGGGCGTCCACCAGGACCGCTGAGGTCTCCACCCGTCTGGTGCGACGGGCTATCAGGCTGTTCCACCGGTGGTGCAGCCGGTCCAGGTCCGGCTCGTCAGCCAGCAGCGTGTGCGCCCGGCGGCCCACCAGGTCGTGCGGGCTCACCTGGAACAGATCGGCCGCCGCCGCGCTCGCCTCGACCACGCGGCCGCTGGCCGAGAGCAGGGCACAGGGCAGGCCGCTGTGGTCGCGCAGGGCCTGGAGGTTCTCCTGGGCCTCCTGCCACTGCACCGTGGCGCGCAGATGCTCCGTGACGTCCACGTAGATGCCCGCGACGCAGGTCCGCGCGTTCTCGCGGACGGGGAAGCGGTGGCCCACCGCCCGGCCCGCGCTGCCGTCCGGGCGCCGGTAGCCAAGGGTGTGGCGCACCGGCGTACCACGGTCCAGGATCTCCTGGTCGAGGGTGCGGAACCGGTCGGCCTCCGCCGGTTCGTCGAAGTCCTCGATGTACTTGCCGACGAGTTCCTCCGGCACGGTGCCGTAGAGGTGCGCGTAGGCGTGGTTGGCCCACAGGTAGCGCCCTTCGCTGTCCCGTATGAAGGCGGCGGCCGGGGCGAGGTCCACCAGGTCGGCGAAGGCCGCGTACCTGCGGCCCTCGGACGCGCTCCGCCGCCGCGCCTCCTCCGGCAGCCGCCCGGGAAGCGCCCGCCGCGTCTCGTCCACTTCCCACCAGAACACCGGAAGGTGCTCGAGCAGGGCCTTGAGGCTGGCATCGTCCACAGCGGTCTCCGTCCGTATACGACTGGCTGACGCTCAGTCACCTTGCGTTGGATATCCAGCCCTGACGCGCCGCATGCCCCCGTTATCGGCCGAAGTCACCGGGCACCGGCGTCACGGCAAACGTCACGGGAGGCCCTGGGACTCAGGCATTTGCCTGAGTCCCGGACGCCCGCCACGGCGTCACCGGCGTCCGGCACCTGGTCCCCTTGAGTGAGTGGGTGAATACGCCCCGCATACGGCGATCCGTAGCAATCGGACGAATGGAGACGAACTTCAGTGAGCAAGGTGCTGCTCGTGCATGCCAAAGGTGGTCCGCCGCTCGGTCACGTCCTCGCCAGGACGGCCGCGAAGGCGGAGACCCACCTGCTGGCCCTCAGCGCTCTTCCTCCCGCCGTTGCGGACTGCGCCCGCAGACTGTGCGCGTCGGTCGTCCTACCCGGCGAAGCCCACCGCTCCGACCTGGTGTCCCTGATCGTCGCGCGGGCGAAGGACATCGGCGCCGACGCGGTGCTCACCTTCTCGGAGTACGCGGTCGTGGCCGTCGCCGAGGCGTGCGAGGCGCTCGGTCTCGCGGGCGCGGGCGGCGCCGCCGCGCTCGCCCGCGACAAGCGGCTGATGCGGCGCACCTGGCAGCGGCACGGGCTGCCGCAGCCCGCGTTCCGCCCCGTCGCCACCGAGGCCGACCTGCACGCGGCGGCCCGTGCCCTGCCGGGACCGCTGCTCCTCAAGGCG
This sequence comes from Streptomyces flavofungini, assembly GCF_041028215.1. Taxonomy (GTDB): domain Bacteria; phylum Actinomycetota; class Actinomycetes; order Streptomycetales; family Streptomycetaceae; genus Streptomyces; species Streptomyces flavofungini_B. The sequence continues at coordinate 3,528 of NZ_JASKYR010000428.1, read as the reverse complement.
GCCTGGAGCGCGGGGTCCACCGCGCACCAGATCATCCGCTCGCCGCACGAGGCGTCCGCGGCCTGGCGGCGCTCCCGTGCCGTGATGGCCGAATCGGCGCAGTTGGGCTACGCGGAGCTGCATGTGGCCGAGGCGGACGCCGACTTCGTGGTCGAGCAGATCGTGACCGGCACCGCGTCGGACTGGTTCGACGAGCCGGGCTGGGGCGACTACGTCAGCGTCGAGGGCGTCGTGGCCGACGGTGTCTTCCACCCGGTCTGCCTCAGCGGCCGGATGCCCACGGTCGAGCCGTTCACCGAGCGTGCGGGCATCACCCCCGCGCTGCTCGCCAAGGACGCCCAGGACCGGATCGTGGAGCTGGCCCGCCGGGCCGTCGACGCGCTCGGACTGCGCGACTGCGGCACCCACACCGAGATCAAGCTCGGCGCGGACGGCGGCATGTGGCTGATCGAGACGGCCGCGCGGTTCGGCGGTGCGATGACCGTGCCGCAGATCGAGGAGGTCTTCGGGCTCGACCTCGTCGGCATGCTCGTCGAGCACCTCACCGGCCGTCCCGTGGAGTGGCCCGGGCAGGCCCTCACCCCGGCGCAGGCGCGCGGCGCGGCGGGCTCGCTCGTCGTCCTCGCGGTCGACGGCGACGGCGAGGCCTGGCGGGACCGCAGGGTGTGGGACTTCCCCGCCGTCTCGGCGCGCGTACCCCTCAGCCGGGGCAGCGAGCTCTCGGTGGTCGCGGAGAGTTCGCTCGCCGACGGCCAGGTCGTGCCGGTGTACGACCCGGCCGCGGGCGCCAACACCATGGCGGCCCTGTGCCTGCTCTCCGCCACTGACGCGCGCACCGTGCTCCGCGACTTCGAGACCCTGGTGGACGCCCTGCCCCGGGTGCTGCCCGCCGCCCGCCGCGAGGAGGTCTCCGCATGACCGCGCCCCTGCTCGCCGGAGCCGCCGAACCGGCCACCGACCGCACCGTCATCGGCGGGAACCTCTCCCTGCCGCTCTTCCGCACCCTCTCCGGAGTCCTGGCGGGCCACCCGTATCTGAAGGTCGTCGTCGACCGCGCCGAGGACACCTGGCACCTGCTCGACACCGCCGCGCACCCCTTCCACGTCGACTACATCGCCACCCGCGTCCTCGGCATGGACCTCACCGCGCTCGACGCGGACCTCGACGCGTTCAACGCCTCCGTCTACATGGACCCCGGCCGCCGCTTCCTGCTCGGCGTGCTCTCCCTGCACACCGACGAGGACCCCGACGGCCGCGAGCGCACCTTCCTCGTCCTGGAGACGACCGAGGCCGACACCATGCACGGTGAACTGCTGCAGTTCTTCTACGAGTACGTGCGCGTCCGGGTCGACGGCAGGCTGCCGCTGCTGCTCAAGCCCGCCAACCACGGGCAGGAGGAGGCGCTGACGGCCGTCAGCGAACTGCGCGTGCCGCGCATCCTGAGCCATGAACTCTTCGGCACCAGGGCCCGTACACCGCTGAATCCGGGCGAGGCCACCGGGCGGCTGCGGTTCTTCCGTACGCAGGAGGAGTACGCGGCGGCGGAGGCGACGCTCGGCTGGGCCGACATCGTGGCCATGCCGTGCCTGCCGGACGACGTGCCCCGCGTGGCCGGATTCCTCAACACCGCGCCGATCACCCCGCTCTCCCACACCAATGTCCTCGCCTCCGGCTGGGGCATACCCAACGCCATCGTGCGCGACCTGGAGCAGCTCGTCGAACGGGACGGCCTGGACGGCGCCTGGGTCACCTACCGGGTCACCGACGACGCGATATCCCTGGAGCGCCTCGACGCCGAACCCGCCCTGCGGGCTCCGGCCTGGCACCAGCAGCGCATACGCCTCGAACCGCCGCTCCTGGAGGACACCCCCGTACTGGCCCTGCACCGGCTGCGCGGCGCCGACCGCGACCGCTACGGCACCAAGGCGGCCAACCTCGGCGAGCTGCACCACGTGCTCGACAGCCGTACGGCCGACCTGACCGCCTTCTACGGGCGGCCCCGCCCACCGCGCGAGGACCTGTACGGCCACCTCGCCGTGCGCCTCGGCCTGAGCGGGCCGAGCGAGGGCGAACTGCGGTCCGCGGCTGCCGAGTTCGTGGCCGGTTCGGTGCGCGCCCCGGACGGGGTCGCGCTGCCCTTCGCGCTCCAGCAGCGCTTCCTGACCTCCTCCCCCGCCCTCCAGCAGGGCATCGGCAAGCTGAAGATGGCACTCGAACTCGACGCCACCGACGTCCTGGACTCGCTCTGCCTCCAGCTCCAGCACCTCATCCGGCAGACGCCGGTCCCCGAGTCGGTCACCCGGCAGATCGGCCAGGCCTTCCCCGCCGACCCGCGCGGCCGCCTGGTGGTGCGCTCCTCCTCCAACGCCGAGGACCTTCCCGGCTTCTCGGCCGCGGGCGTCTACGACTCCGTGACCACCGTGCACGGCACCGGTGAACTCCTGGACGCCGTGCGCCAGGTGTGGGCGTCCCTGCTCTCGCCCCGCAGCGTGCGCCTGCGCCACCAGGTCGGCATCTCCCTGGACGACACCTACATGGGCGTCATCATCCAGGAGTACCTGCCCGCCTCCCTCGGCGGCGTCCTGGTGACCTGCAACCCCACCCGCCGCGAGGACTTCCGCAACGTCTACCTCAACTGCTCACCCGGCTCACCGGAGCAGGTGGTCGACGGCTCGGTGCTGCCGCAGCAGTACCTGTACAACACCGTGGAGGGCGGGGGCCGTACGGTCGCCCTCGGCTCCTGGGGCGACGGGCTCCCCGCCGCCACCCGGGCCCGGCTCGCCGATCTGTCCCTGACGGGGCGGCTCCTCCAGTCCCACTTCAGCGGGGGCGAGGACACCGGGGGCGACGTGGACAAGCCGCTGGACATCGAGTGGCTGATGACCGAGCAGGGTGACTTCCGGCTGGTCCAGATCCGTCCGTACGCGCTGTGAGGGCGGCGCGCACCAGTGGGCCGGGGGCCGCCTCCGGGAGTAGGCCGGGGGCCTCGTCCGGGAGCGGCCCGACCGCGACGGCCCGCCGCGTCATCCGGCTCAACTACGGCTTCCAGCTGCTGTTCAACCTGCTGTGGTGGATGCCGGTGTTCTACGCCTACCAGAAGGCCGCCGGGCTCTCCGACGGGCAGATCTTCGGCATCCAGAGCATCTACTACGTGGCCTTCTGCCTGTTCGAGATCCCGACCGGGCTGATCGCGGACCGGATCGGCACCCGCAACTGCCTGCGGGCCGGGGCGGTGGTAATGATGGCGGCGAACCTGGCTCCGGTGGTCAGCGCCTCGTACACCGGATTCCTCGTCCACTTCCTGGCCATCGCCGCGGGCCGTTCACTCACCTCGGGTGCGGCGAGCGCCTATCTGTACGACGGGCTGCGCGCCGAGAAGTGCGATGAGCACTATCTGCGCGCGGAGGGGACCGCGCGGGCCCTCGGCCTGGCGGCGAAGGTGGTGTGCTGGCCGCTGGTCGGGCCCTTGATGGCGGTCGCCCACTCGGCCCCGTACCTGCTCAGCGCGGCCAGCGCGGCGGGCTCCCT
>NZ_JASKYR010000427.1:0-6536 GCF_041028215.1 Streptomyces flavofungini | reverse complement strand
GCCCCCGCATCCCCGTACATGACGCACCSCCGGTGCACGCCGTGTGCCGTGCCTCCTTCCTGGATAGCCCCGCACGGCGGCCGGCACAAGTGAGGTCATGGGTACCGCGCCGGGCGGTGATCGAGTGGCGGCGATCGGGTGGTTTCGCGCCGTCGCGGCTTCAGTGCCGGAGGGGCGGGCATGCGTTGTCTCGTGTTCCGCATGTCCCCGAGCCGAGGAACGGTAGCGCCATGACCGAGTACGAGCGTTCGCGCACGATGCCCGCCCTGCCGGAGCACGTCTTCGACCAGGCGGCCGACGTCGCTCAGATGGACGCATGGCTGCCCCAGGACCTGCACGTCGACGCCGGGGAGCCGCCCGCGGTCACCGTGCACGAGGACCGCACCGACCAGGACGTCTCCGCCCTGCTGCGGGCCCAGAAGGACCAGATGCGCCTGGAGTGGGGCACGCGCGAGCAGGGCAGTTACACCGGCTGGCTCCAGGTCGCGGGCCTGGGCACGGGCACCAGCGAGGTGACGGTGCACCTGTCCTTCTTCGACAAGAGCCACGACCCCGGCGAGCGGGCCGTGCACCGCGCCCTCGACGACAGCCTGGCGCGCCTGGAGGAGCAGGTGCGGCTGCGCGTCGACAACGCGGCGGGCTAAGCGCGGCGGTCCCCTCAGGCCCCGGTGCCGCCCGGCTTCAGGGAGCGCATACGCGTGTCCAGTTCGCGCCGGTAGAAGTCGACGAAGCCGTCGGGGTCGGGGCCCGCGTTCTGCATGACCAGCCGGTCGAAGCCCGCGTCGACGAACTTCTGGGCCACCTCCACGAAGCGGGCGGGGTCCGTGCCGCAGGCGAACTTCTCCCGGATGTCCTCCTCGCGCACGGTCGAGGTCGCGGCGTCGAAGTTGACCGGGTTGGGCAGCTCGCTCATGACCTTCCAGCCGGTCAGCGCCCACCGCGACGTCTCCAGGGCGGCCTTCGCGCCCGTGTGCTCGTCGGGCGCCCAGGCCATCGGCACCTCCGCGTAGCACGGGCCGCTGCCGCCCGCCTCCCGGTACTGCCGGACGATCTCCGGCTTCTCCTCCGTGGCGAAGAGGCCGTCGCCCAGTTCGGCGGCGATCCGCGTGGACGGCTTGCCGCTGGCCGCCACCGCGATCAGCGGCAGCTTCTCGGGCAGGTCGAAGACCCGGGCGTCCTCAAGGCGCAGATGCCTGCCCTCGTAGGACTGGTAGCCCCCGCGCCACAGCAGCCGGATGATCTCCAGGGCCTCCCGGAACATCTCGTGGCGGGTGCGGACGGTGTCGGGGAAGCCGTGGCCGACGACATGCTCGTTCAGCCGCTCGCCCGAGCCAAGGCCGAGCACGAACCGGCCGTCCGACACCAGGGCCAGGGTGGCGGCGGCCTGCGCGATGATCGCCGGGTGGTAGCGCACGGTCGGACATGTCACCCCCGTCGCCAGTTCGATCCTCGACGTCTTGGCGGCGATGGCGCCGAGCACCGTCCACGCGAACGGCGAGTGCCCCTGATTGTCGAGCCAGGGGTGATAGTGGTCGCTGATCTCGACGAAATCGAATCCGGCTTCCTCCGCGAGAACCGCCTGCCGCACCAGTTCCTTGGGGCCGAATGCCTCGGCGGCCAGCTTGTAACCGATCTGCATGTGCTTGCTCCTCGTTATCGGCGGGCAACGCGCGCCGGTCGCCCCATTCTTTTCATCCGGCCGGTTCGGGCGCATCCCGAGCGCGGTGCACAAGCACGGCGGGGCGCCCCCTCGTGATCAGGGGGCACCCCGTCGTGGAATACCGCGGCACTCAGTGCTTGCCGGTGTCCTTGATCTTCTCCTTGGCCTGGCGGGCGTCGCCCTTCGCCTGCTCGGCGCGGCCCTTGGCGGTGAGGCGCTCATTGCCCACGGCACGTCCGACGGTCTCCTTGACCTTGCCGGTGATCTGCTCGGTCTTCGCCTGGTTCTTCTCGTTGGCGGCCATGTCGCTCACCCTCCAATGGTGTGGATCGCTTTCTGCAATATCGGCTGGCCGCTCATGGCCGACGTAAACACATCGGCGCGAAAAAAAATCCGGCGACCGGTTGTCCCCCGAAAGGCGAACGAGAAACCCGGATTCCGGGTGCGTGTCTTGCGGGGACCGGGGCAACGAACTCCGCGTGCGGCCTCGGCGGCAGCACCGCAGGATGTACGCGACCGGAAGGGAACGGATCGGGAAATGACCGGCCAGGACGAGGAGCCGCGGACGTCGGGCGCCGTCCGGCGCTGGTCCAGTCGGATGTGGAAGTGGTGGCAGCGGGCCCTGGAGACACCGGGCTACGAACGCCACACCCTGCTGCTCGTCGGCAAGAGCACACTGGCCGCGACCCTGGCCTGGCTCGTCTCCTACTACGCGCTCCACGCGCCGTCACCGGCCTTCGCACCGTTCTCCGCGGTCCTGATGATGCAGGTGACGGTGTACCAGTCACTCCTTCAGTCGCTGCGGTACGTGGCGGCCGTGGCGGTCGGCGTGCTCATGGTGTCGGGCCTCGGATTCCTCATCGGCTCCGACCTGCTGGCGTTCGTGCTCGTGGCGGTCGCCGGGCTGACCATCGGGCGCTGGCCCCGGCTCGGCTCCCAGGGCTCGCAGGTCGCCACGGGCGCGTTCTTCGCCTTCTCCACGTACGCCCTCGCCCCCTCGGACAGCGAGAAGGCCGCCCAGCTGGGCCAGATCGTCCTGCTCGTGCTCATCGGCTGCGGCATCGGGGTCATCGTCAACCTCACGGTGGCACCGCCGATACGCTACCGCAGCGCGGAGTACGGCCTGCGCTCGCTCTCCGCCGCCCTCGGCGACCTGGTCGGCGACATCTACCCGGTGCTGCGCGACAACGAGATCGACTCCGACCGCTGCGGCCAGTGGTACAGCAGGGCGGAGCGGACCGGCGGCATGATCACGCAGGCGCGGGACGGTTTCCGCACCGCCAAGGAGAGCCTCTACTACAACCCCCGGCTGCTGCTGCGCAGGCAGCGGGGCGCCAAGGTCTCCTTCGAGGGCTACGGCGCGGTGCTCGAAGCGCTTGTGCGCGCGCTGTACCAGGTGACGTCGCTGACCCGCAGCCTGCACCAGTGGACCGAGCGGGAGAGGAGGCTGGACGACGGCGCGTTCTTCGCCCGCTACGCCGACTTCCTCGAATGCGTCTCCAGGATCACCGATGTGCTCGCCGGGATCGACGAGGACTCCCTCGCCGAACAGTCCCGCGAGCTGGGCGGCCACGTCGACCGCGCCCAGGACGCCGCGCGCGAGCTGGCCGAGGAGGCGGCCCGCTCCGGTCTGCCGCTGGCCGACCCGGCCCGTCCCTACGGAGCCCTCATGGTGGAGGCGAACCGCCTCATGGGGGAGTTCCTGCACACCCGCGACGTGTTGAAGGAGACGCGCTGAACCCTCCGGCGCGCCGGGCCCCGCCGTGCGCCGGAGCACTCCGCCGCACTCCTTCGACGACCGTGATGACCTGCGGGCGAGTTGTCATGCCTCCGGCTGGCGCACTACTGTCACCACGCCTTGGTGCACGGGAAATCCGGTGTGATGCCGGTGCGGCCCTCGCCACTGTGATCGGGATGTCCGGCTCCAGCCCTCGCGGCAGCCACTGGGCGCACACGCGCCCGGGAAGGCGGAGCCCGGGCGGTACGACCCGTCAGCCAGGAGACCGGCCAAGGCGCGTTGTCCATCCACGAGGTGCTGGAGAGGGTCTGCTGAGCCATGCACATAGCCGAGGGTTTCCTTCCGCCGGCGCACGCGATCGCCTGGGGCGTAGCGTCCGCGCCGTTCGTCGTCCACGGAGTCCGCTCCCTTACGCGTGAGGTCAAGGAGCACCCCGAGAGCACCCTGCTCCTCGGTGCGTCCGGAGCCTTCACCTTTGTCCTGTCCGCCCTGAAGATCCCGTCGGTCACCGGGAGTTGCTCGCACCCGACGGGCACCGGCCTGGGCGCGATCCTGTTCCGCCCGCCGATCATGACGGTGCTCGGCACCATCACCCTGCTGTTCCAGGCCCTGCTGCTCGCCCACGGCGGGCTCACCACGCTCGGCGCCAACGTCTTCTCCATGGCGATCGTCGGGCCCTGGGCCGGATACGCCGTCTACCGGCTCCTCAAGCGGTACGACGTGCCGCTGATGGTGGCGGTCTTCTTCGGCGCGTTCGTCGCCGACCTGTCCACGTACTGCGTCACCAGCGTCCAGCTCGCCCTGGCCTTCCCCGACCCCGGCAGCGGATTCCTCGGGGCGCTCGGCAAGTTCGGCGGTATCTTCGCCGTCACCCAGATCCCGCTGGCGGTCAGCGAGGGGCTCCTCACCGTCCTGGTGATGCGGCTCCTGGTGCAGTCGAGCAAGGGCGAACTCACCCGGCTCGGCGTCCTGCCCGACCCGGGGCGGCGGACGGCGACGGAGCGGACGGGCGGCACCGACGAGGACACGAGGTCCGCCAAGGAAGAGAAGACCGCCAAGGAGAAGAAGACCGGCAAGGACACCAGGACCGAGACGGGGGCCAGCGCCTGATGAGCCGGAACGCCAAGATCAACACCCTGCTGCTCGTCATCGTCGCCGCCCTCGCGGTGCTGCCGCTGGCGCTCGGCCTCGGCGACGACAAGAAGGAGCCGTTCGCGGGCGCCGACGCCCAGGCCGAGACGGCGATCACCGAGAACAAGCCCGACTACGAGCCCTGGTTCTCCCCGCTGTACGAGCCGCCGTCCGGCGAGATCGAGTCGGCGCTCTTCGCCCTTCAGGCCGCACTCGGCGCGGGCGTCCTCGCGTACTACTTCGGGCTGCGCAGGGGCCGCCGCCAGGGCGCGGAGCGCGAGCGGGCTGAGGAGGGCAGGGCCGAGCGGTCCGGCGAAGCGGCGGACAGCCCCGCCGACGCCGGGCAGGGCTGATCCACCGGTGCTGCCCATCGACGCGGCGGCGCACAGCAGTCGCTGGCGCCGCCGTCACCCCGTGGACAAGGCCGTGCTCGGCCTCGGTCTCACCGTCCTCGCCATCTCCCTGCCGCCCTGGCCGGGCGCGGTCCTGGTGCTGCTGACCGCGCTCGTGGTGCTGCTCGGTCCGGCCGGGGTGCCGCCGCGCAAGCTGTGGCGCGCCTACCGCGTGCCGCTCGGCTTCTGCGTCACCGGAGCCCTGACGCTGCTCGTCCAGGTCGGCGGCCCCGAGGGGTTCGTCACCCTGGCCGACGGCGGCCCCGCGCGCGCCGGGGGGCTGCTCCTGCGGACCTCGGCGGCCTCGCTCGGCGTGCTCCTGTTCGCCTTCACCACGCCCCTGTCGGACCTGCTGCCCCGGCTGGTGCGGGCGGGGGTGCCCGCGCCCGTGGTCGACGTCGCCCTCGTGACGTACCGGATGAGTTTCCTGCTCCTCGACTCGATGGGGCGCATCCGGCAGGCACAGGCGGCGCGGCTCGGGCACACCACCAGAGCCGCCACCTGGCGCTCACTCGCGGGACTCGGGGCCACCGCGTTCGTGCGCGCCTTCGACCGGGCGGGGCGGCTCCAGGCCGGGCTCGCCGGGCGTGGCTACGACGGCACCCTGCGCGTCCTGGTGCCCGGGGCCAGGGTCTCCCGCCCCTTCGTGGCCGGTGTCGCGGCCCTGCTCCTGGGCCTGATCGCCCTCACCCTGGTACTGGAAAGGTTCCTTCCATGAGCGAGCCCCTGGTGGCGCTGCGCGCGGCGTCCTACGCCTACGAAGAGGGGCCCGAGGTGCTCAGCGGCCTGGACTTCGACGTCGCCGAGGGGCGCGCCCTCGCCCTGCTCGGCCGCAACGGCAGCGGCAAGACGACCCTCATGCGGCTGCTCAGCGGCGGACTGCGGCCACGCGAGGGCGAGTTGACCCTCGGCGGTGTCCCGGTGACCTACGACCGCAAGGGTCTGACCCGGCTCCGCACCACGGTGCAGCTCGTCGTGCAGGACCCCGACGACCAGCTCTTCGCCGCCTCGGTCGGACAGGACGTGTCCTTCGGCCCGCTGAACCTGGGACTGCCCGACGCCGAGGTACGGGCGCGGGTCGCCGAGTCGCTCGCCGCCCTCGACATCGCGGCGCTCGCCGACCGGCCCACCCACCTGCTCTCCTACGGCCAGCGCAAGCGCACCGCCATCGCGGGCGCCGTGGCGATGCGCCCGCGCGTCCTGATCCTCGACGAGCCGACCGCGGGCCTCGACCCCGACGGACAGGAGCGCCTCCTGGCCACCCTGGGGCGGCTGCGGGACGCGGGGACGACCGTGGTGATGGCCACCCATGACGTGGATCTCGCCCTGCGCTGGGCCGACGACGCGGCGCTGCTCACGCCCTCCGGGGTCCGCACGGGCCCGGCCGGAGTCACCCTGGCCGACCGGGACCTCCTGGTGCGGGCGGGCCTGAACCTGCCGTGGGGAGTCGCCGTGGCCGAACTGCTCAGGGCGCGGGGCCTGCTGGCGGAGACGGACGAGCGGCCGCGTACACCGGAGGAGCTGGCCGCGTTCACCGCGCGGGCGGGGGAGGGGTCGAGCGCCGCCTGAGCGGCACGCCGCCGGGCGGTGCCGCCCACCGGCTGTGCCCGTCCGT
>NZ_JASKYR010000426.1:0-8122 GCF_041028215.1 Streptomyces flavofungini | reverse complement strand
CCGGCTTCGGCACCAAGGTGATCAGCAGCGACCACACCGGCAGCAACGTCGGCGGCCTGAAGGGCGACTTCCACCGCGTCTCGCTGAAGCTCCCGGCCTGGCAGACGCTCGCGCCCGGCGCCTCGGTGGACCTCTCCTTCAACTACTACCTGCCGACGTCCACGCCGTGGAACTGGACGGTGGAGATCAGCGGCACCAAGTACGCCCTCGCCGGTGACCTGGCACGGGGCACCACGGTGGTCGAGCCGGGCACGGGGACGGGCCCGACCGACCCGCCGGGACCGACCGACCCGCCCGGCGGCTGCACCGCTCCGGCATGGAGCGCGTCGGCCGAGTACGGCTCCGGCAAGACCGTGTCGCACAAGTCCCACACCTACAAGGCCAAGTGGTGGACCAAGGGCGACGAGCCCGGCACCGGCGGCGAGTGGGGCGTCTGGCAGGACCTCGGCGCCTGCTGACCGTTGCGACCACGGCCTGACCGGGCGACCACGGCCTGACCGGGCGAGCACCGCCCGACCGGTTGACCGCCGCTCACGCCCATGGGGTTCCGATCCCCGTGGGCGTGAGCGGCTCCTCGTGTGTTCCGGGTGTGTTCCGGGCGTGTTCCGGGCGCTCAGCCGCCCGGCCCGAACAACTCCTCCTGGGCCGCGTCCCGCGCCGCGAGCAGCGCGCCCCGCAGGACCGCCGAGCCGCCGAGCGCCGACGCGCGGACCTCCGTGCGCAGGGGGGACATGGCGGTGACGCGGTCCTCCACCCGGGCGGCGAGCGCGGCACCGCCCGCCCGGCCCACCTCGCCGCCGAGGACGACGCACCCGGGGTCGAGGATCGCCGCCACGGCCGCCGCGCCCACGGCGACGCGGTCCGCCACCGCCTGGAGGAAGGCGTCCTCGCCCGCCTCCACCGCACGCCGCACCACATCCGACGCGGACATCCCGGCGACCGGCAGGCCGTGCTCCGCCCCGAGGCCGAGCAGCGCCGCCGCGCAGGCCAGTGAGTGGAAGCCGCCCTCGCAGCCGGTGGCCGAGGGCAGACCACCGGTGCCCGGCACCGGCAGGAAGCCGATCTCGCCCGTACCGCCCGACGCGCCCCTGCGCAGCGCGCCTTCGAGCATCACCGCCGCCCCGACGCCGTCGCCGAGCCAGAGCAGCACGAACGTGTCCCTGTCGTGCGCCGCGCCGTCCCGCCGCTCGGCACGGGCCGCGAGGTTGGTCTCGTTCTCCACCAGGACGCGCGCCCCGAGCCGCTCCTGGAGGGCGCCCGCGAGGCCGCGGTGCCAGGCGGGCAGGGAGGTCGTGTCGTGCAGGTCGCCCGTGGCGGGGTCGATGAGCCCCGGCGCGCCGMCGCCGATGGYGTGCAGCCGCTGGACGCCGCCGCCGCGCGCCGTGCCGCCGACGAGGTCGAGCGCGCGCTCCAGGGCGGCCCCGGTGTCGCCGCCGATCGGCGCGGAGGCCTCGGCGAGGACCGCGCCGAGCAGATCGGTGACGACGACGGAGACGCTCTCCGTACGGACGTCGAGCGCGGCGAGGTGGGCCCGGTCGGCGACGATCCCGTACAGCCGGGCGTTGGGCCCGCGCCGCCGGGCACCCGCCTCGCCGACGACGGTGATGAGCCCGGAGCCCTGGAGCCGCTCGACGAGATCGGCCACCGAGGGCCGGGAGAGGCCGGTGAGCTGCTTCAACTGGTTGGCCGTCAGGGGCCCTTCGCTCTGCAGGAGGCCCAGCGCGAGCCGGTCGTTGATGGCCCGGGCGGTACTCGGTGAGGCAGGCATACCGGTCTCCTTCCACCCGGCGCTGCTATTTATCAGGCAGGGTTCCTGATAGTTTACGCGCCGTATCGGGGCAGCACTCCGGAGGGGCGGAACGGGATGAGTGAAGTGGTCTACGACAAGGCGCGGCTGCGGCGGGCGCGGATCGCCGTGGCCGCCGTGTTCTGCGTGCACGGCGCGGTCACCGGCTCCTTCGCGACCCGGGTGCCGTGGATCCAGGACCACGCGTCGGTCAGCGCGGGCATGCTCGGACTCGCCCTCGCCTTCCCGGCGATCGGCGCCTCCGTGGCGATGCCGCTGGCGAGCAGCATCAGCCACCGCTTCGGCGCGCGCACCGCGCTGCGCGGGCTGCTCGCGATGTGGACGACGGCCCTGATCCTGCCCTCGCTCGCGCCCAACCTGCTCACGCTCTGCCTGGCGCTCTTCGTCTACGGCGCCTCCTCTGGCATGTCGGACGTGGTGATGAACGCCCTCGGCGTCGAGACCGAGACCCGCATGGGCAAGTCGATCATGTCGGGCCTGCACGGCATGTGGAGCGTCGGCGCCCTGATCGGCTCGGCGGCCGGTACCGTCGCCGCGCATCTGGGCTCCGACGCCCGGCTGCACCACGCGCTCGCCGCCGCCGCGCTCACCGCGCTCGGCCTCGCGGCCTGCCAGGGCGTGCTCGACGTACAGGCGGAGCCGGAGGCCGAGGCGCCGCCCCGCTTCTCGCTGCCGCCGAGGTCCGCGCTGCTCATCGGCGCGGTCGGCTTCTGCGCGGTCTTCGCGGAGGGCGCGAGCCTCGACTGGTCGGCGGTCTATCTGCGGGACGTCCTGGACACATCCGCCGGTGTCGCCGCCGCCTCGACCACCGGTTTCACGCTCACCATGGCGATCGCGCGACTCGTGGGGGACGCCGTGGTCGACCGGTTCGGCGCGGTGCGGACGGTGCGCGCGGGCGGGCTGCTCGCGGTGGCGGGCGGGCTGCTCGTGGTCTTCGCGGCGCACCCGCTGATGGCCATGGCCGGTTTCGCCCTGCTCGGGCTCGGCATCGCGGTCGTGGTGCCGCTGGCCTTCGCCGCGGCGGGGCGCAGCGGCCCGAACCCCAGCCAGGCCATCGCGGGCGTCGCCACCATCACCTACACCTCGGGCCTGATCGCGCCCTCGGCGATCGGGACGCTGGCGGACGCGACGAGCCTCGTGACCTCCTTCGGCCTGGTGACGCTGCTCGCCTGCGGCCTCGTGGTCTTCGCGAACGTGCTGCGCACCGACGGCCGCAAGGCGGCGCAGGGCCCGGCGGCGGAGGCGAAGGCGCCCGGCCGCACCTCCTGAGGCCCTTTCGCGAGGCGCCGGGCCGGACCGGGGAGAAGTCGCACTGGCGTCGCATTAACATGGCGTCGATCATTTCGGGCCACACGACACGGTCCGGCCCGGCGCACAGAAAGCGACACTCACCATGGATCTCGGCGTGCGCTGGAAACTCCACGGCGACGGGCGCACGCCCGCCCCCGGCGCGGTCGTACGGCCCGATGAGCGCCTCTCCTGGCCGCGCACCTTCGGGCTCGGCGCGCAGCACGTGGTGGCGATGTTCGGCGCGTCGTTCGTCTCGCCCGTCCTCATGGGTCTCGACCCGAACCTGGCCATCATGATGTCGGGCGTCGCGACCGCCATCTTCCTGCTCGCCACCCGCGGCAGGGTCCCCAGCTATCTGGGCTGCTCGCTCTCCTTCGTCGGCGTCGCCGCCGTCATCCGGGCGCAGGGAGGCACCAGCGCCACCGTGACCGGCGCGGTCCTTGTGGTCGGCGCCGCGCTCTTCGCGGTGGGCCTCGCGGTGCAGAAGTTCGGCGCGCGGATCATCCACGCGGCGATGCCGCCGATCGTGACCGGCGCGGTGGTCATGCTGATCGGCTTCAACCTGGCGCCGGTGACCGCCTCGACCTACTGGCCGCAGGACCAGTGGACGGCGCTCCTGGTGATGCTCTTCACCGGATTGGCCGTGGTCTGCCTGCGCGGTTTCTGGTCACGCGTCGCGATCTTCCTCGGCCTGATCTTCGGCTACGGCATCTCCTGGGTCTTCGACCAGGTCTTCGGCAGGATTCACTCGGCGGACGGCTCCGGCAAGGTCGTCGACCACTGGCGCCTGGACCTCTCCGCCGTCGGCAAGGCGGACTGGATCGGTCTGCCCTCCTTCCACGCGCCGAGCTTCGAGTGGTCGGCGGTCCTCGTGGCGCTGCCCGTCGTCATCGCCCTGATCGCGGAGAACGCGGGACACGTCAAGGCCGTCGGCGAGATGACCGGCGACAACCTCGACGACAAGCTGGGCACCGCGATCTCCGCCGACGGTGCCGCCTCGGTGCTCTCCACCGCGGTCGGCGGCCCGCCCAACACGACGTACTCCGAGAACATCGGCGTGATGGCGGCGACCCGCGTCTACTCCACCGCCGCGTACTGGGCGGCGGCCTGCTTCGCCCTGCTCTTCGGGCTCTGCCCCAAGTTCGGCGCGGTCGTCGCGGCGATCCCGGGCGGCGTCCTCGGCGGCATCACCGTCATCCTGTACGGCATGATCGGCCTGCTCGGCGCGCAGATCTGGATCAACGCCAAGGTGGACCTGCGCAATCCGCTCAACCTGGTCCCGGCCGCCGCGGGCATCATCATCGGCGTCGGCGGCGTCTCCCTGAAGTTCACCGACAACTTCGAGCTGAGCGGCATCGCCCTCGGCACCCTCGTGGTCATCACCGGCTACCACGTACTGCGTGCCTTCGCCCCGCCGCACCTCAAGTCGCAGGAGCCGCTGCTCGACTCGGGCACGTCCACGTACGACGACGCCGAGCACTGACACGTTCCCTCGTTTCGGGGAAGCGTCCGGTGCGTCCGTGCCCCGGCCCGGGCGGAGCTGGGACCCTGCCGCCATGGTGCGGTTGGAGCGGTTCGCGGAGGGCAGGACCCCGGCGCACGGGGTCGACGGCGTGGTGGCGCGGATGCGCGCTCTGGGCGACGGGTGGCCGCCCCGGGACGGTGTGGCCGTCTTCAACCGGCTCTATCTGTCGGTCACCGAGGAGGTCGGCAGACAGCTGGCCGCGGGGACCTTCCCCGACGCGCGCAGCGCCGCCACGCTGGACGTCCGGTTCGCCGAGCGCTATCTGACGGCCGTCGGGGCCGCCGCCGACGGGCGCCGCGCCCCGGCCTGCTGGCGCCCGCTCCTCCAGTACCGCCGCCACCCCGGCGTGCACCCGCTCCAGTTCGCCCTCGCGGGCATCAACGCGCACATCGGCCACGACCTGGCGCTCGCCCTGGTGGACTCCTGCCGGGCGCTCGGCTGCGAGCCGGCCGATCTGGAGGACGAGTTCGACAGCGTCGGCGACATCCTCGTCGCCCTTGAGGAGCGCATCCGCGAGGAGCTGATGCCGGGCCCCGACCTGCTCCAGATCGCCGATCCGCTGACGCATCTGGCCGGTTCCTGGAGCCTGGAGCGGGCCAGGGACGGCGCGTGGGCGGCGGCGCGGGCCCTCTGGGCGCTGCGCCATCTGCCGGTCGTCGCGGCGGAGTTCGGGGAGCGGCTCGACGGGGCGGTGGGTCTGGTGGGGCGCGTGCTGCTCACGCCGCTGCCGGACTGAGGCCGGCCGGGGTCCGCACCGGACCCCGCCGCCGCTCGCGGTGGGGGGTCAGTCCTCGGGCAGTTCCACCGGGGCGATCTCGTCGTACAGGTCGCCCGGACCCGGGTTGCCCGGGTCGGTGGCGCCGCCGAGCTGGTGCATCACGCCCCAGACGGCGTTGAGCGCGGTCTGCACGGCGCCCTCGGCCCAGCCCGCCGTCCAGGAGATGTCGTCGCCCGCCAGGAAGATGCCGCGCTTGTCCTCGGGGAGGCGGTCCTGCATGAAGTGGGTGAACAGGCGCCGCTGGTAGCGGTAGTGGCCCGGCAGGTTCGCCTTGAACGCGCCCATGAAGTAGGGCTCGTTCTCCCAGGACACGGTCACCGGGTTGCCGATGATGTGCTTCCGGATGTCGACCTTGGGATAGATCTCGCCGAGCGACTTGAGCATGACGTCCATGCGCTCGTTCGCCGAGAGCGGCAGCCACTTCAGGCTGTCGTCGCACCAGGTGTAGGAGAGGCAGATGACGGCGGGCTTGTCGGGGCCGTCGTCGAGCAGGTAGGTGCCGCGCGTCATGCGGTCGGTGAGCGTCATCGACATGACGTCGCGCCCGGTGGTCTCGTCCTTGTCCAGCCAGAACGGCCGGTCCACCGGCACGAAGAGCTTCGAGCTCTCCATGTAGTGGGTGCGCTCCATCGCCGTCCAGTGGTCGATGGGGAAGAGCGAGTCGTCGCACTCGATCTTCGAGAGCAGCAGCCAGGACTGGGCGGTGAAGATCGCCGCCTGGTAGGTGCGGATGTCGCCGGAGGCGTCGGTGACCGTCACGCGGTTCCCGGCGGTGCGGGTGAGGCGGGTGACGGCGGGCTTCGGCGCGCCGCCCTCGTGCAGCGAGGACAGGGACGTACCCGGCCCCCAGTGCACGATCTTCTGCGGCTCGCGGTCCCACAGGCGCAGCGGCAGCTGCTGGGAGCCGCCGACGATGCCCCGGTGGTGGTCGTCGGCCTCGGTGTAGACGACGCGGAGGATCTCCAGGATGGAGTTCGGGAAGTCGGTGTCCCAGCCGCCGGTGCCGAAGCCGACCTGGCCGAAGATCTCGCGGTGCCGGAAGGACTTGAAGGCCTCGGAGTCGCAGAGGAAGCCGTAGAAGGTCTGGTTGTCGAGCTTCTCGACGAGCTTCGACCAGATCTCGCGGATCTTGGGTACGTCGCGCTCGCGCAGCGCGCGGTTCATGTCGGAGAAGTCCGCGCCCTCCTCCAGGCAGTCGTTCCACGCCTTCGCCACGTCGCGGTAGACCTGCGGCAGGTCGGCGACGGTCTCGGCGTAGTGCGACTCGCCCTTGAGGTCGACGACCGTGGAGGGCGTCGACTCGGCCAGCGGGTTGGGGAACGGCTGGGTGGTGAGACCCACCAGGTCGATGTAGTGCTGGAGCGCGGTCGAGGACGGCGGGAACCGCATGGCGCCCATCTCGGCGGTGAGCGACGGGTCGCAGCCGTCGAAGCCGACGGTGCGCAGCCGCCCGCCGATCTGGTCGGCCTCGTAGACGACGGGCTTGAGGCCCATCTTCATCAGCTCGTACGCGGCGACGATGCCGGAGAGCCCGCCGCCGATGACGGCGACCTCGGTGCCGTGCTCGGTCGCGGGTATCTGGCCGAGCCCCGCCGGGTGCGCGAGGAAGTCGTCGTAGGCGTAGGGGAAGTCCGGGCCGAACATGGTGATCGGCGGCTGGGCGTCGGTGTGCTGGATGGCGGTGGGCACCGTGGACGTCATGGGGGTACGGACTCCTTGCGCGGGCTGAAGAACGAGGTGAGGGGGCTGGCGCGGGCTCGGTCAGGCGAGCGAGGTGTACAGGCCGGGGCGGCGGTCGCGCAGATACGGGTTGGTCTCGCGCGAGGCGCTCAGGAAGCCGGGGTCGACGTCACCGACGACCAGCTCGGTGGCGCGGCCCGCGCGGGCGCGCGGCACCCCGTCGGGACCGGCCAGCGTGGAGAGCCCGACGAACTCGAACTCGCCCTCCTGGCCGACCCGGTTGACGTAGGCCACGTACATCTGGTTCTCGAAGGCCCGTACCGGTACGACGGACTCGGCGACGAACTGGAAGGGGTGCATCTGCGCGGTCGGCACGACCAGGAGGTCGGTGCCTGCCAGCGCGTGCGCCCGGACGTTCTCGGGGAACTCGACGTCGTAGCAGATCATGAGGCCGACGCGGACGCCGCCGAGGTCGGCCTGGACGACGGTCCGCTCCCCCGGGGTGAAGGCGTCGCGCTCGAAGCCGCCGAAGAGGTGGGTCTTGCGGTAGTTCGCGAGCCGCGTGCCGTCGGGGCCGATGAGCTGGGCGGAGTTGTAGACGGTCCCGCCGTCGCGCTCGGGATAGCCGTAGACGACGCCGATCCCGTGCCGTGCCGCGATACCGGCGATCTCCGTGGCCGAGGGGCCGTCGGCGGGCTCGGCGAGGCGGGCCACGTCGTCGCCGATCGCGTACCCGGTGAGGAACAGCTCGGGCACCACGAGGAGCCCGGCCCCCGTCGCGGCGGCGCGGGCGGCGGCCGCGTCGAGCTCCGCGAGGTTCGCGTCGACGGATCCGGGCTGCCCCGAGCTCTGGAGCAGGGCGGTGCGGAGCGCAGGCATGGCGGATCCTCATGGCGTACGAAGGGGCAGGTGGGGTCCGTTAGACGGTACGGTCGGCGGCTGTGCCCGGACAAGGCGCGAGCGTTGCGGGCAGCCGCGTGATCCGTTGCGCGTCCGGCCCTGGCGGCGGCGATTCGTTGCGTGGCGGCCGGGCGGGGTGGCG
>NZ_JASKYR010000425.1:0-5840 GCF_041028215.1 Streptomyces flavofungini | reverse complement strand
CGTCGGAATTCTCCCGGCCGCACAAGTGCTGAACTGGGGAAGGACCGGATCAAGGAACGTGCGGGCGGGAGGCAGCGGGTGCCAGGACGCGACAGCGGGCGCAGGCTCGGCGCGGCGGACATCGGTGAGCGGCTGGGGGAGCGGGCGACACTCGTGCAGTTCTCCAGCGCCTTCTGCCAGCCCTGCCGCGCCACGCGCAGGGTCCTCGCGGACGTGGCGGCGATGGTCCCGGGCGTGGCGCACGTGGAGATCGACGCCGAGGACCGCCTCGCGCTCGTACGGGAACTGCGCGTCGAGAAGACGCCGACCGTGCTCGTCCTGGACGCGCTCGGCCAGGTGGTGCGCCGCGCCGCGGGGCAGCCCCGCAGGGCCGATGTGATCGCCGCGCTCGGGGAGGCGGTGTGACCTCGCAGCGCACCGCGTGCCAAGGGCCGGTCCGTGACACTTCTTTCATCTTCCGGGACCGACTTGACTGTACGAACCACCTGTCGCGAGCCTGCTGGCATGCCCAGGGACCT
This sequence comes from Streptomyces flavofungini, assembly GCF_041028215.1. GTDB lineage: Bacteria > Actinomycetota > Actinomycetes > Streptomycetales > Streptomycetaceae > Streptomyces > Streptomyces flavofungini_B. Next base: position 5,322 of record NZ_JASKYR010000425.1, on the reverse strand, counting down.
CCTTCTGTACGAGCGCGTCCATGTCGACCTCGTCCGCCACGCGGGCGCGCGCTGTCCGCGCCGCTGAGCACCGACGTCTCCGCTCGTACCTCCGGCAGAAGGACAACTCCATGACGGCATCGCCCGCCATAGGCGCCCGCACCGCCACCCCCGACCTGCTGCGCTCGGTCTTCCGGCGGCACGCGGCGGGGGTCGCCGTGATCACGGCGAGCCACGACGGCCGCCCCGTCGGCTTCACCGCCACCTCGCTGACCTCCGTCTCCGCCGAGCCGCCGATGATCTCCTTCGGTATCGGCACCGGCGCTTCGAGCTGGCCCGCGATCAGCGAGGCCGGACACATCGGCGTCCACATACTCGGCGAGCACCAGCAGGAGCTCGCCGCCACGTTCGCACGCAGCGGGGCCGACCGCTTCGGCGCGCCCACCGAGTGGCACGAGGGGCCCGAAGGGGTGCCGGTGCTCGGCTCCACGCTGGCCTGGATGGTCTGCCGGATCGTGGCCCGGGTGCCCGCGGGCGACCACCGGCTCGTCCTCGCGGAGGCCGTCGCGGGCGACCCGACGGGCGAGGGGCGGCCGCTGCTCTACCACCACGGCCGCTTCAACGCGCTGCGCGACTGACGCAGGCTCCGGGAGTTCCCGGAACGGCCCTTCGGAGGCCGATCGCGGCGCGTTGGGAAGGTCACAGTTCAAAGCGCTTGCTCAGCGGGAATGAACTGGGTGTACTCATGAGTAATATTTCGATCGGAACGGGGCCTCCCCGACCGGGGGCAATCGCTCCAGGCGCCTATGCTGCCTGCAGGAAGGCAGTGGCCGAAGCCAAGGCAGCAGCCCAGTAAAGACGATGCAGTAGGAGAGCCGGCGTGAGCTTGAGGATCGTTGTCTGTGTGAAGTACGTGCCCGACGCCACCGGCGACCGGCACTTCGCCGATGACCTGACCGTCGACCGCGACGATGTGGACGGGCTGCTGTCGGAGCTCGATGAGTACGCCGTGGAGCAGGCGCTGCAGATCGCCGATGCGGCGGACGACGCGGAGATCACCGTGCTGACCGTGGGTCCGGAGGATGCCAAGGACGCGCTGCGCAAGGCGCTGTCGATGGGCGCGGACAAGGCGGTGCATGTGGAGGATGAGGACCTGCACGGCTCCGATGTGATGGGGACCTCGCTGGTGCTGGCCAAGGCGATCGAGAAGACCGGCTATGACCTGGTCATCGCGGGCATGGCGTCCACCGACGGCACGATGGGTGTGCTGCCCGCGATCCTGGCCGAGCGGCTGGGTGTGCCGCAGGTGACGCTGCTGTCGGAGGTCTCGGTCCAGGACGGCGTGGTGCGCGGGCGCCGGGATGGTGATGCCGCCTCCGAGCAGCTGGAGGCGGCGCTGCCGGCGGTGGTGTCGGTGACCGACCAGTCCGGTGAGGCCCGCTACCCCTCCTTCAAGGGCATCATGGCCGCCAAGAAGAAGCCGGTGCAGGCGCTGGACCTGGGGGATCTGGACATCGAGGCGGACGAGGTGGGGCTGGCGGGCGCCTGGACGGCGGTGGCCTCGGCCACCGAGCGTCCGGCCCGCACGGCCGGCACGATCGTCAAGGACGAGGGCGAGGGCGGCAAGCAGCTCGCCGACTACCTCGCGGGCCAGAAGTTCATCTGAGCCCCTTCCCCCGCCGACCGCCCCCTTGCCCTCTCGTCCGTCATTCTTCGCAGGAGATTGAAGTCCCATGGCTGAAGTTCTCGTCTATGTCGACCACGTGGACGGTGCCGTCCGCAAGCCCACCCTGGAGCTGCTGACGCTGGCCCGCCGGATCGGTGAGCCGGTCGCGCTCGCGCTGGGCTCCGGCGCCGCCGGCACCGCCGCCGCGCTGGCCGAGCACGGCGCGGTGCGGGTACTGACCGCCGAGGCGGCGGAGTTCGCCGACTATTCGGTGGTGCCCAAGGTGGACGCGCTGCAGGCGGCGCACGCCGCGGTCGCGCCGGTGGCGGTGCTGGTGCCGTCCTCGGCCGAGGCCAAGGAGATCGCCGCCCGGCTCGCGGTGCGCCTGCAGTCCGGGATCATCACCGACGCGGTGGATCTGGAGGCCGGTGAGGAGGGTCCGGTGGCCACCCAGTCGGTGTTCGCCGCCTCCTACACCACCAAGTCCCGCATCACCCGCGGCACGCCGGTCATCACCGTCAAGCCCAACTCCGCCGCGGTGGAGGCCGCCCCGGCCGCCGGAGCGGTGGAGGCGCTGGAGGTCACGTTCTCCGCGCAGGCCACCGGCACCAAGGTCACCGCGCGGACCCCGCGGGAGTCCACCGGACGCCCGGAGCTGACCGAGGCCGCGATCGTGGTCTCCGGCGGCCGCGGGGTCAACGGCGCGGAGAACTTCTCGCTCATCGAGAACCTCGCCGACTCCCTGGGCGCGGCCGTGGGCGCCTCCCGTGCCGCGGTGGACGCGGGCTGGTATCCGCACTCCAACCAGGTCGGCCAGACCGGCAAGTCGGTCTCCCCGCAGCTCTACATCGCCTCCGGCATCTCCGGTGCCATCCAGCACCGGGCGGGCATGCAGACCTCCAAGACCATCGTGGCCATCAACAAGGACGCCGAGGCCCCGATCTTCGACCTCGTCGACTACGGCGTGGTCGGCGACCTCTTCGAGGTCGTCCCCGCCCTCACCGAAGAGGTCAAGACCCGCAAGGGCTGACCCCACCGCTCGTCCGAGCTACGAGACGTGTGTACGAGGGCCCTCGCCCCGCCCGTGTGGCGCGGGGCGAGGGCCCTTCGTGCGTCAGGGGGCAGAGCTTCAGGGAGTCAGAGCGTCAGGGTCGCCTGCACCGGCAGGTGGTCGCTCGGGAACTGTCCGCCGAGCGAGAAGGTGTTCACCGACGCCGCGTGCACCCGCGCCGTGGGCCGCGTCAGGATCCAGTCGATGCGGTTGCCGCCCGGGGTCAGCGGCTTGTAGCCGTGGTAGGTGGCGTACGCCTTGCCGCGCACCTTTGCCGCGTCCCAGGTGTCCACCAGACCGGCGCGCAGCAGCGTGTCGTAGGCCGCGTTCTTGTGGGCGGTGGCGTTGAAGTCGCCCGTCACGATGAGCGGCTTGGCCTTGTCGAGACGGCCGATGCGTTCGGCGATCAGCGTCGCGGAGCGGGCGCGCGCGTTCTGGCTGATGTGGTCCAGGTGCGTGTCCAGGACGTACAGCTCGCCGTTGGTGTTCAGGTCCCTGAAGCGGACCCAGGTGGCCATGCGGACCGAGCGGGCGCCCCAGGTGTTCGACCCGATGACGTTCGGGGTGTCGGAGAGCCAGAAGTGGTCGTACTCCAGCGGCACCAGCCTGCGGACGTCGTAGAAGACCGCCATGAACTCGTCGCGGCTGCCCCCTCCGGTGCCGGTGCCGATCCAGTCGTAGTCCGCGCCGAGATCGGACTCGATGTTCCGCAGCTGCGCGTACAGGCCCTCCTGGGTGCCGATGATGTGCGGCCTCGCGCGGAGCAGCAGCTCCTTGGTGACCGGGCGGCGCTGGGTCCAGGTGTGCGGGGGATTCTCGCTCGCGAAGCGGAGGTTGAACGTCATGACCTCAAGACGGGCCTCGGGCGCGTGGGAGCGGGGCCGCGCCGGTGCCGCGTACGCCGGGCCGCCGGACAGCGCCCCGCCGGACACGGGCAGCGCCACCGCCGCGGCGAGCGCGGCCCGCAGGCCGGTACGGCGCGAGAAGCGGGAGTCGATCGGCACACGGTCTCCTTGGGTTCGGGCCGCACGACCTCGACCGTGGGCGCGCGGGATGGGGCCACCCTGGCCAAGAAGGCCGCCCGTACGGCCCGGGACACGCGTGAACCGCCGCGGTGCGCTACGGATGCAGGACACGAGAGGGTGTTGACCAGCACGAAGAGCGCGGATAACTTCGCTATACGGATTACTGATTCCGTGAAGCGGAAATGCCGGGCGCGGCACCGAGTGTGTGGAGGATGCAGCAATGGGTCAGCAAGAGCAGGTGGCGACGAGCCTCGCCGGCGCGGTCAGCGAGGGCATCAGCGCTTCCCTCGCCCCCGTGGACGCGGAGCTCGACCGCCGCTACCCCGGAGACCCCGGCACCCGCCAGCCCGTTCACACCGTCTACGTCCCCGGCGAGCAGTTCACCGCCGCGTCCATCCGCACCTGGGGCGACGCGGCCCTCGCGATGCTCGACGAGCACGCCCCCGACGCCGCGACCTTCGCCTCGGTGCTCGGCCTCGACGGAAGCCTCGCCGACGCCGTCTACACACGCGTGCGCGCCAAGCTGGAACGCGAGCCCGTCGAGGACCTGCGCATCGACTTCGAGGACGGCTACAAGGGCGCCGACGAGGACCAGGACGCCGCCCGCGCGGCCCGCCTGGTGGCCGAGGCGTACCGGAACGGCACCGCCGCCCCGTACATGGGCATCCGCATGAAGTGCATGGAGGCGGCCGTGCGCGACCGCGCCATCCGCACGCTCGACGTCTTCCTCTCCGGCCTCATGGAGGCGGGCGGCCTCCCCGAGGGCCTCGTCCTGACGCTGCCCAAGGTGACCTACCCCGAGCAGGTCACCGCGATGGTGCGCCTCCTTGAGGAGTTCGAGAAGGCGCGCGGCCTGGAGAACGGCCGGATCGGCTTCGAGATCCAGATCGAGACCAGCCAGTCCATCCTCGCCACCGACGGCACCGCCGCCGTCGCCCGCATGATCCAGGCCGCCGAGGGCCGTGCCACCGGCCTGCACTACGGCACCTTCGACTACAGCGCCTGCCTGCACGTCAGCGCCGCCTACCAGGCCAGCGACCACCCGGCCGCCGACCACGCCAAGGCCGTGATGCAGGTCGCCGCCGCGGGTACCGGCGTACGCGTCTCCGACGGCTCCACCAACGTCCTGCCCGTCGGCTCCACCGAGCAGGTCCACGACGCCTGGCGGCTGCACTACGGCCTCACCCGGCGCGCCCTGGCCCGCGCCTACTACCAGGGCTGGGACATGCACCCCGGTCACATCCCCACCCGCTACGCCGCCGTGTTCGCCTTCTACCGCGAGGGCTTCGAGGCCGCCGCCGCGCGCCTCGCCGCCTACGCGGGACACCACGCGGGCGGCGCCGTCGCCGACGAGCCCGCCACCGCCAAGGCCCTCGCCGGTTACCTGCTGCGCGGCCTGGACTGCGGCGCCCTCGACGCGGGCGAGGTCACCCGCCTCACCGGTCTGACCCTGGCCCGCCTCCAGGGCTTCGCGGGGCCGCGCCGCGGCGACCTCACGGGCAAGTAGCCGCTGGGGCCCGTCGATCAGAACTCCTGACCACCGCCGCCGGGGCGCCGAGCCCCGGCGGCGGCGTCGTTCAGCCCGCGGGCGGCAGCTCGCC
>NZ_JASKYR010000424.1:0-7513 GCF_041028215.1 Streptomyces flavofungini | reverse complement strand
CGTCGATGCATGCGGTCCCTCGCCGGGAGGGCTTACGTTCTTCTGCCGCGGGCCCGTCGTCGCGGTGGAAATGGCACCTTTTGGGGTCAGGGTGCGGCGAGGGTGCCGATCGGACGTCACGGTTGACGAGCGGGCGGGCACCGGCCGTCGGCACACGGCGGCGGAACGAGCGCAAGCGGGTGACGGAGGAACGCAGACGGCTCGCCGAGGCGCGGAGCGCCGCCGACGACGAGCGAAGGCGCAGTGCCGAAGCACGCGACGCCGCCGCCGACGAACGGGACCGCGGCGCGGACGACCGCGACAACACCGCCGCTCACCGCGAGTTCGTCGCCGACGCGCGGGAACGGGCGGCCGACGCACGGGAAGAGGAGGCCGACGCGCGGCAGGAGCGGCTCGCCGCCTGGGAGAAGCAGGTCGACGAACGGATCCGCGCGGCGGGGCAGAGCACTCCCAGCCTGCGGCGGCGCTCGTACGAGCAGATCGACCGCGTCCAGGGGCTGCTCGCGGCGAGCCAGGCGCGGCTGACCAGGGGCGAGGCGGCGTTGCGCCGCGCGGACGCGGCCGACTCACGGGAACAGGAAGGCATCGACCGGCAGACGGCGGCATCGGCCGTCCGGCAGGCTTACGACGAGCCGCTCCCGGCGGACGTCCTGAGGAACCAGGCGGATCAACTGCGGAAGCAGGCCGTCGACGCGGCCGAGGCGCTAGCCCACACACTGGACGCCCTGGCGCTCGACGGCACGGAACAGGATCACACCGAGCGGGCCGCCGCGTACCGGCGCCGGGCCGGGAAGGCGCGCGCCGCGGCCGCCTCACTGCGTGCGACCGGCAAGCCGTTCGACGACGACGGCCGCTCGTAGTCCCGGCGGCGGGGCGGCGCCTGGGCTCACCCGGAGTACGGCAGGCGCACGGCCAGGGTCACCACGGTTCCGGAGGGGCCCGATTCGACGGTGAGGCCGTCGGTGAGCCGGTCGACGAGCCACAGATTCGGTCCGGCCGGGTCGAGGTCCAGGTCCGGGACCCGGACCCGGACCGGGACCGGGACCGGGACCGGGACTGGCCCAGGATCCAGGGCTGGGTCCATGATCCGGCAGATCAGGTGGCCGTCGCTCCGTTGCAGTACGAGCCTTCCGGCGCCGTCCGGCTCCTCGACCGCGTTGACCGCCACGGCGTCCATCGCCACCACGAACTCGCCCAGGCGCGGCTCGGGCAGCCCTTCGCGGTTCGCGTACTGCTCGACGAGCAGCCGCAGCCGGGGCAGGTCGTCCTGGGTGAAGCGGGATTCCAGCAGGGTGACAGCGGGTTCCTCACGGGGCCCGGACGTCGTCATCAGCGCTCCACTTCGCTGAGCCGGAGCTGGGGCACCTCGTCGGCTCCGGCTTGCCTGAGCAGTCGGGCGGGCACGGGACCGCAGCGCACCCGGATGTCGCAGCGCCGGTCGACGACCAGCAGCCGCAGCAGGTCCACGGCGCACGCGGCACTGAGGAATATGAGGCCGGACAGGTCCACGGTCAGCTCGTCGCCGTCGCCGACGCGTCGCAGCGCCTCGTGCAGGGCGCCGATGAACTCCTGCCGGGTGGCCAGGTCGGCCTCCCCCGCCACCCTCACCGTGCCCGGCGTGTGTTCCACGTGCAGGGCGCCGAGGCGGGGAAGCAGTCGGCAGGGGTGGGCCTCGTGCATGGCCGTCATGACCTCGGGGGTGAACCAGCGGCTGTCGTAGGCGCAGATCTCGGTGTAGGGCCGGTCGGTGAAGAGGTGGTGCGCGTGTGCCTCGCGCCACTTCATCACTTCCACTTCGGCGTCCAGGTCCCCCACCCAGTGCATGTCGATGTAGGTGCGCAGACCGCGGTAGCCCTCGGTCAGCGCGCGCTCGGTCTCCTCGGCGATGCGCCGCCACTGCCGCTGGGGAGTGAACACGCTGTGGGGGTGGATGAGTGCGCGCATGCTGCTGACCACCAGTTGGCCGCGCTCTCGGGCCGCTCCCAGCAGGGCGCCCGGTGCGTCGAGGCGGCGCCACACCTCGTCCTCGCTCAGGCCCGGGGCGGCGAACACCATCACTTTCTCGTGCCCGGCGAGTCCCGCCCACGCGAAGGCGGACACGACGTCCCGGCCCGCTTCGTCACCGTCGTAGCTGATGAAGGCGTGGTCACCGGACCGGAGTTGCTGCACCGGGATCGTACCGACAGATGCCGGGCCGACGGCAGGCATCACTCACCTCATCCATGGCGGGCTCCACAACGACGAAAACAGGCTGCCAGGCTAGTGGTCCGCGCGGGCCGAACCGGCCCATGCCGTAGTTGTGACACCTGCGTGTCCGTCCTTGGACGGTCGTAGCGCCTCAGCTTTCGCCCGGGGAGCGAAGACGACCGTTCGGGTCGCGGAGCGCCTTCATGTTCCGACGGCGGCGGGGCGGCGGCCGCACCCGGCCACCGCCCGCGGAGGTGTCAGAGGACGCCGCCGGTGGCCCGGGTCAGCGGCCCGTGACCGCGGCGCACTTGGGCACCGCCCAGCGCGTAGGCGCCCGCCAGCATGGCGACGGCGCCACTCCCCACTCCGACCGCGATGGCCTTGCGGTTCTTGAGCACCGTCCAGGTCGTGGAGGCGGCCTGAAGTGCCTTGCCCGGTACGGTGGACAGCACTTCGCCGCCCGCCTTGGCCTTCTCGCTCAGCGTGGCGCCGAGGGCCGCCGTGCCCTGCGCCGCATCGGCGACCGTGGACCGCACGCCGCGCGCCGCCGCACCCGCCTGATCCGCAGCTTCGGAGGTCGCCTTGGACGCCGCCGTGGACGCGGTCTTCGACGCCGAGCCGGAGGCGGAGGTGGCCCCGGAACGGGCCGCGCCGCCCGCGGACTTGGCCGCTCCCGACGCAGCCTGTTCGGCCTTGTCCTTCTGTGCCTTGCCTCGTGTCGAGGCGTTGCCTTCGTTGGTGCTCACGTTCTTTCTGGATTCACTCATGCCCTCCGTCTGACCGCGTCTACTTGTTCGAAACAGCCGAGTGCGCGTGACCGCTTCCGGCACAGGGGCGCGCGGTCAGTTCAGGGCGCTGCGCACCACCTCGACCGCGGAGTTGGCCAGCTGCTGGGCGACGCCGTTCTCCTTGCCGACCAGGATGTGGTTGGACTGGTCGATGCCCTGTCCGACGGTGCTGCCGAGCGGCGGGTTGGCCTCGGTGGCGAGGGCGGGTGCGGCGACCGCCATGGGCGCGGCGGCGAGCGAGACGGCGACGAGGGCACGCTTCATGGGATTCATGGGGTTCATGTGGTGCAAACGATCACAGACCGACATCGTCACGTAGGGACCGGCGTTCTGCGCCCAGGCGGGGAGGGCTACGCCGTTTTGACCGCTCCGCCGTCGATGAGGTGGTCCGCTCCGGTCGTGGCGGCGGCCAGCGGCGAGGCGAGGTAGGTGACGAGGGAAGCGACCTCGTCCGGTTCGATGAGCCGGTCGACGAGCATGCCCATCGCGGCGGGCAGCCCGGCCACCAGGTCACCGCGGGAGATCCCCAGGGACGCGGCGAGTTCCGCTCCGTAGCCGGTCTCGCTCTCCCACATCGCCGTGCGGACCGGCCCCGGCGAGACGGTGTTCACACGGACGCCGCGCGGTCCGAACTCGTCGGCCAGCGCCTTGCCGAACGCGGTCAGCGCGGCCTTGGCCGTCGTATAGGCGATCGGGCCGCTGTGCGGGACGCGGGCGCCCGTCGACGACACGTTGACGATGGAACCGCGGCTGGTCAGCAGGGCGGGCAGGGCCGCGCGGGTGACCCGGACCGCCGCGAAGAAGTTGAGGTCGACCACCTCGGCCCACTGCGCGTCGGTCGTGCCGAGGAAGCCGCCCGTCAGACCGCCGTCCCCGCCCCCCACGTTGTTGACCAGGATGTCGATCCCGCCCAGCTCGGCCGCGGCCTCCCGGACGAGGCGGTCGGCACCGTCGGGATCGGCCAGGTCCACCGCCACCGGCACCGCACCCGCCGCGCTCAGTTCGGGCGTGGGCCTGCGAGCGGCGGCGACGACGCGCACGCCCTCGGCGGCCAGGGCGCGCACGACGCTCAGCCCGATCCCGCGACTGGCGCCCGTGACGAGGGCGGTTCTGCCGTTCAGGTGCATGTCCATGGCGGACCTCCGTGAGTTGCATCAGTTGCGACGCATTGAACGTACGACATGCGTCACTCGTGACGCAAGTAGCATCAGACCCGCTACAAGCGAGTACGCTCTGCATGCCCCTGCACCTCCCCGGCCGGAAGGAGCCGCGCCCCATGGCGAAAGCCGCCGTCACCAAACCGATGCGCGCCGATACCGAGCGGACGGTGCGCGCGATCCTTGAGGCCGCCGAGCGCGTGCTGTCGGCGAACCCGGCCGCGACCGTGGAGCAGATCGCCGAGGCCGCCGGGGTCGCGCGCACCACCGTGCACCGGCGCTTCGCCTCACGCGACGCGCTGATCACCGCGCTCGCCGCCTGGGCGACCCAGCGCTTTCACGAAGCCGTCGAAGCCGCCCGCCCGGACACCGCGCCGCCCGCCGTGGCGCTCCACCAGGTCACGGTCAATGTGCTGCGCGTCAAGGTGAGCTGGCGCTTCGCGATGGACGCCACCGCCACCGAGGCGGACCCCGAGGTGGCGCGCCTGCACGCGGAGGTGCTCGACGCGTGCGAGCGGCTCTTCGTCCGCGCACGGGACGCCGGTCTGCTGCGGCCCGACACCGACCTGGACTGGGCGCGGCGCGTGTACTACGCCCTCATCCATGAGGCGGCGGGCCAGGCACCGGCCACCGACGCCGCCGTCGACGCGCTGGCCACCCGCGTGGTCACCACCCTCCTGCACGGCCTGGGCGGGAACGGCCGCCCGCGTTGAACCGCTGAGCCGCCGTCAGGCGTCCCCGCGCCCCACCAGGGCGATGTCAGTCCTCGACGTGACGTTCAACTTCCGCATGATGCGGGCCACATGGTGCTCGACGGTCCGGGTGGAGAGGACCAGGCTCTCGGCGATGTCGCGGTTGGCGCGGCCCTGGACGACCAGGCGGGCCACCTCCTGCTCGCGCGGGGAGAGCTGGTCGCCGTAGCCGAGGCGGCCCCTGCGGTGGGTGGTGACGATGGCGTGGCGGCGCAGCAGACGCTGGCAGCGGGCCACGTCCCAGCGTGCGCCGAGGTCGCGGTAGGACTCGATCACGTCCTGGATGACATCGGCCGCCGCCTCGCCGCGCAGGTCGAGCAGACAGCGCCCGCGGCTCTCCGCCGCCCGCGCGGCGTCGAAGGGACGGCCGAGCGCGCGCCACCGGTCCTCCGCGTCGGCCAGCAGGTCCACGGCCGCCTCCGGCCGGTCGTCGGCCTCGGCGAGCAGGGCCCGGCACACGGTCAGGGCGGCGTGGGAGGCGGGCGCGTCGCGGTGCTCGGTCCCCGCGGCGAAGTCGGCGACGAGCCGCTGGGCCCGCGCGGTCTGCCCGCTGCCGTGCAGGGCCTCCACCGCGGTGGGTGCCAGCTCTCCGGCCCACACCCAGCCGCCGGTCCGCTCGACGCGGTGCAGGGTCTCCTCGACCGCCTCGCACGCCTGGCCGGGGCGTCCGGCCTCCAGGTGGACGCGGGCGGTGGCGGCGGCCGACGCGGTGAGGATGACGCCCGTGTCGTAGCGGGTGATGCGGGCGGCCTCCGCGAGGTCGCGGCGGGCCCGGGGCACGTCGCCGAGCACGTGCAGCGCGGTGAGCCCGCGGACCAGCATGGCCTCCGCGGTCAGGTCGGGGATCTCCTGATAGAGCCGGGTGGTGTGGTCGGCGCGTGCGTGCAGCCCCTCCCAGCGGCCCTCGTGCCAGGCGAGCACCAACTGGGCGGTCCGCGTGAGCCCTTCCAGGTACGGGCTGCTGGTGTCGGCGAGGCCGTGGGCGGCCCGCTTCAGGAACGCGCGGCCCCGGTCGTCGTAGCCGAGGGCGGTGGCGGCGTGCGCCAGGTTGGTCCAGCCCCGGGTGTGGTGTGCGGCTTCCATGGCACTGGCGGCCGGGCCGCGCAGCGCGTCGGCGGCGGTCCAGGCGCGGGGGTCGCCGAGCAGCATCAGGGCGGTGGCGCGGTTGGCGGCGATGGCGGCGCGCGCCACCGGGTCGGTGACCTGGCCGGTGAGCGTCTCGACGCGGTCGAGCCAGTGCAGGTGGCGGTCGATGGACCAGCCCTTGATGGAGGGGATGGCGGCCACCGCCATGGCGCGTGCGGCGGTCTGGGGGTCGGAGACCTCCAGGTCCGGGATGGCGCGGGCGACCTCGTTCAGGCTGTCGAGGGCCCCTCCGCTCTGGTTGCGCAGCACGACGCTCAGGTGCAGCCGGATCTCGCCGCGCAGCCGGGGCGGCGGGGCGTCCTCGTCGAGGACACGCCGAACGGCGGCGACCACGTCGGTGCCCGCGCGGGCCAGTTGGGCGGTGCGGGCCAGCTTCGCGGCGGTGCGGATGCGGCCGTCGGGGCGCGGGTCCTCGGCGATGACCCTGGTGTAGAGGCTGGTGGCGGTGGCGTAGTCGCCGGTCGTGGCCGCGCGGTCGGCCGCCGCGACGAGGCAGCGCAGGCTCTCCCTGACCCGCCCGGCCGCCGCGTACAGCCGGGCGAGGACGGTCAGCGGGAGCGGTCCGCCGCCCCGGTGCAGGGCGCGGGCGGCGCGCAAACTCAGTCCGGCCAGGCGCGGTCCGGGTATCCGCTCCAGGGCGGCGCGGCGGTCGAGCGCGTTGCGGAACACGAGGTACGGGCCCTCGGCGCGCAGCACGGCCCGGCGTACGCACGCGTCCACGGCCGCCTCCGCGCGCGCGGGCGCGACGTCGGCCACCTCGGCGAGTACGGCCACGGGGACCGCACGGTCGAGTACGGCCGCGGCGTCGGCGACGCGCAGGGCCTCCTCGCCCAGACCCGTCTGCCGCAGGGCGAAGTCGCGCCGGACGCGTGCCGGTACGCCGGCCTCCCGTACGGCGGCGAGCACGGAGTCCGCCACCTCGCGGCCACCGCCGTCGGCCTCCGTGGCGCTGCCCCGGTGCTCCTCGGCGGCCCGCAGCAGGGCTTCGGCGGCTCCGGGCAGACCGCCGGTCAACTCCTGCGCCAGGACGACCAGATCGTGCAGTTCGTCCACCCGTTGGAGCCCGTGGACGAGCAGCCACCGCCGGACGTACTCCTCGGTCTCCTCGTACGTCCACGGCCGTACGCCGATCTCGGCGACGCGGGTGCCCACCGGCAGGCGGACCCCGAAGACCGGGAGCCCCGGCGCGGCGCTCTCGGTGACGATCAGCCGCAGGCGGGGCGGCATCGCGCCGAGCAGGTGGTGCAGCAGGGCGAGGGTGGCGGGGTCGGCACGGTGGACGTCCTCGACGACGAGTACGGCGTCCCCGAGCGAGGCGAGCAGCGCCGCGACGGCCCGGGGGAACAGTCCGTCCCGCACCTTTGGATCGGCGGCGCCCGGCGGCGGCTCGGGCAGCCGGTCGGCCAGCTCGGGTACGAGAAGACCGACGACGMCGGTGACCGSCGSCAGCGGCTCACCGGGGGCGCCGGGCSGSYMCGSGSAG
>NZ_JASKYR010000423.1:0-6428 GCF_041028215.1 Streptomyces flavofungini | reverse complement strand
GACGCGGAACAGGCCGCCCCTGCGCCGAGCCCGTGGTTCGCGGGCAAGGACCCGCAGGAGGTGACGTACGAGGGCGGCTACGACCCCACGTACGACCCGGCCGCCGAGCACCCGCAGCCGGAGCCCGGGAGCGAGCCGGAGTTCCCGGTGCCCAACGGCTCCGGTGGCACCCGCCCCCTGGGCCCCGGCGTCCCGCACCAGGCGGAGCCCGTGCAGGCCGAGCCCGTGCAGGCGGAGGGTGTGCGGGCCGAGCCCGAGACCGTGCAGGCCGAGCCCGAGCCGCAGGCGTCACCCACCTCCGAGGAGCTCTACCAGGTCTTCCGGCAGTCCATAGCGGGCGAGGGGATGCCGACCCCGGGCGCCTTCGCGGCGAACGTGGAGGCCGCGTACGGCCTGCGTCTCCACTCCCGCCAGGTGAACAACCTCATGGACCGGTTCGCGGCCCGTCTCAACGACGAGCTGATGGAGGACCACATCGCCTGACGCCCGCTCAGCCCCTGGCCCCGGCCCGCTTCTTGCTCGTCTCGCCGTAGAGGGCGAGCACGGCGCCGACGGCGGCCATGGCCACATAGAGCGGCGTGGGGATGTCCCACCACTGGTGGAGCACGCCCAGGGGTTCGTCCCCGAAGAGGCGCCCTCCCGCGCCGAGCGCGCCCTGGATGCCGACGACCCATCCGACGATGGAGATGATTTCTTTCATACGTCCACGATCACGGACGGAGCCGGCCGTCGCGTCCTGCCCCGGACCGACCCCGGGGTAGTCCGAAGGATGCACTTCCGGGCATACGGGCATACGGAAGGGGCCCCGCTCCCGGAGGAACGAGGCCCCGTACCCGTACGGCCAGGTGCTGCGTACGGCCAGGTGCTAGGCGGAGAGCAGCTTGCGCACCCGCTCCGCGCCGACGGCGAGCAGCAGCGTGGGCAGGCGCGGTCCCGTCTCCCGGGTCACGAGCAGCCGGTAGAGCAGCGCGAAGAACGTGCGCTGGGCGACCTTGATCTCCGGCGGGAGCTCCTTGGCCGTGGCGTCGGCGGAGAAGCCCGCGCGGACCTTCGGGACGCCGTACACCAGGTGGGTCAGGCCGTCGAGGGACCAGTGCTCGTCGAGGCCCTCCAGGAGCAGCCGCAGCGAGGCGCGGGCCTCGTCGTCCAGGGACGCGAGCAGCTCGGTGTCGGGCTCGTCGCGCACGATGGTGCGGGCATCGGCCGGGACCTGGGTGGTGATCCAGTTCTCGGCGCGGTCGAGGCGGGGCCGCACCTCGTCCAGGGACGCGATCGGGTCGGACGGGTCGAGGTCGCGCAGGATGCGCAGCGTCTGGTCCTCGGCCCCGGCGGTGATGTCGGCGACCGAGGCCAGCGTGCGGTACGGCAGCGGGCGCGGGGTCTTCGGCAGCTCACCGGCGGCGGTGCGGACCGCCCTGGAGTGGGCGGAGGCGTCGGCGGGCAGCGCGGAGCCGTCGGCGACCCGGGACTCCAGCTTGTCCCACTCGTCGTAGAGCCGCTGGATCTCCTGGTCGAAGGCGATCTTGAAGGACTGGTTCGGCCTGCGGCGCGCGTACAGCCAGCGCAGCAGCGGCGCCTCCATGATCTTCAGGGCGTCGCCGGGGGTCGGGACCCCGCCCTTGGACGAGGACATCTTCGCCATGCCGGAGATGCCCACGAAGGCGTACATGGGGCCGATGGGCTGCACGCCGCCGAAGATCTGGCGCACGATCTGGCCGCCGACGACGAAGGAGGAGCCCGGGGAGGAGTGGTCGACGCCGGACGGCTCGAAGACCACGCCCTCGTACGCCCAGCGCATCGGCCAGTCGACCTTCCAGACCAGCTTGCCGCGGTTGAACTCGCTGAGCAGGACCGTGTCGCCGAAGCCGCACGCCGTGCAGGTGTAGACGAGCTCGGTGCTCTCGTCGTCGTAGGAGACGACGGTGGTCAGGTCCTTCTCGCACTGCCCGCAGTACGGCTTGTACGGGTAGTACCCGCCGGTGCCGCCGCTGCCGTCGTCCTCGGAGGCCGCGCCGGAGCCCTCGGCGGCCTCCAGCTCGGCCTCGTCCACGGGCTTCTGCTGCTGCTTTCCGCCCTTGCCGCCCTTGCCGTCCTTCGCCGGGTCCTTCTTGGTGCGGTACTGGTCGAGGATGGCGTCGATGTCGGCGCGGTGCCGCATGGCGTGCAGGATCTGCTCGCGGTAGACGCCCGAGGTGTACTGCTCGGTCTGGCTGATCCCGTCGTACTCGACTCCGAGTTCGGTGAGGGCCTCGGCCATGGCGGCCTTGAAGTGCTCGGCCCAGTTCGGGTACGCCGAGCCCGCCGGGGCGGGCACGGAGGTGAGCGGCTTGCCGATGTGCTCGGCCCAGGACTTGTCGACGCCGGGTACGCCCTCCGGGACCTTGCGGTAGCGGTCGTAGTCGTCCCAGGAGATCAGGTGGCGGACCTGGTACCCGCGCCGCCGGATCTCGTCGGCGACCAGGTGCGGGGTCATGACCTCACGGAGGTTGCCGAGGTGGATCGGGCCGGAAGGGGAGAGTCCGGAGGCCACGACGACCACCGGCGCGGCGTCGTCGGCTCGTTTCGCGCCCTGGGCACGACGCTCCGACTCGGCGATGACCTCGTCCGCGTAGCGGGAGACCCAGTCGGTGGTATCGGTGCTCTGAGCCACGATCGGCACGCCCTTCTTCTCTACGTGAGTACCGCTTGACGCTGCCATTCTCCCAGGTCGGGCCCTAACCGCGAAAACCGCTTTTCACCGCGTGGGATACTCGGTTTTCGTAGGTACAGCAAGCCACGGCACCCGAGCAGAACGGCACCCACTTCATGGCCTCGGTCACGTCCCTCACCGCCTCCGTCCACCAGCGTCTCGCTGACGCCCTTTCGGCTGCCCTGCCGGAAGCGGGCGCCGCGGACCCGCTGCTGCGACGAAGCGACCGGGCCGACTTCCAGGCCAACGGCATCCTGGCGCTCGCCAAGAAGCTGAAGGGCAACCCGCGTGAGCTGGCCACGCAGGTCGTCGCCGGGCTGACCGCCCCCGACCTGATCAAGGACGTCGAGGTCTCCGGGCCCGGCTTCCTGAACATCACGGTCACCGACGAGGCGATCACCAGGAACCTCGCGGCGCGGGCGGCGGACGGCGACCGGCTCGGCGTGCCGCTGAACCCCCGCGCGGGCACCACGGTCATCGACTACGCCCAGCCGAACGTGGCGAAGGAGATGCACGTCGGCCACCTGCGCTCGGCCGTGATCGGCGACGCGCTGCGCCACATGCTGGACTTCACCGGCGAGAAGACGATCGGGCGCCACCACATCGGCGACTGGGGCACCCAGTTCGGCATGCTCATCCAGTACCTGATCGAGAACCCCGACCAGCTCGCCCCGGCCGCCGACGTCGACGGCGAGCGGGCGATGAGCAATCTGAACCGGGTGTACAAGGCCTCGCGGGCGGTCTTCGACGCGGACGAGGAGTTCAAGGAGCGGGCCCGCAAGCGGGTCGTCGCCCTCCAGTCCGGCGACAAGGAGACGCTCGACCTGTGGCAGCGGTTCGTCGACGAGTCGAAGGTCTACTTCTACTCGGTCTTCGAGAAGCTGGGCATGGAGGTCCGCGACGAGGAGATCGTCGGCGAGTCGGCGTACAACGACATGATGGCCGAGACGGCGCGGCTCCTGGAGGAGTCGGGTGTCGCGGTCCGCTCCGAGGGCGCGCTCGTCGTGTTCTTCGACGACATCAAGGGCAAGGACGACCAGCCGGTCCCGCTGATCGTGCAGAAGGCCGACGGCGGCTTCGGGTACGCGGCGTCGGACCTCTCCGCGATCCGCGACCGTGTCGTGGACCTGCACGCCACGACCCTGTTGTACGTGGTGGACGTGCGGCAGTCGCTGCACTTCAAGATGGTCTTCGAGGCGGCCCGCCGGATGGGCTGGCTGAACGACGACGTCACGGCCCACAACATGGGCTACGGCACGGTGCTCGGCGCGGACGGCAAGCCGTTCAAGACGCGTGAGGGCGAGACGGTGCGCCTTCAGGACCTGCTCGACGAGGCGGTGCAGCGTGCCGCCGAGGTCGTGCGGGAGAAGGCGCGGGACCTGACCGAGGAGGAGATCCAGGAGCGGGCCTTCCAGGTCGGCATCGGCGCGGTGAAGTACGCGGACCTGTCCACGTCGGCCAGCCGTGACTACAAGTTCGACCTGGACCAGATGGTCTCCCTGAACGGCGACACCTCGGTCTACCTCCAGTACGCGTATGCCCGTATCCAGTCGATCCTGCGCAAGGCGGGCGAGGGCGTCCGGCCCGCCGCGCACCCGGAGCTCTCCCTCGCCCCGGCGGAGCGGGCCCTCGGCCTGCACCTGGACGCGTTCGGCGCGCTGATCGCGGACGCGACGGCGGAGTACGCGCCGCACAAGCTGGCCGCCTACCTCTACCAGCTGGCGTCGCTGTACACGACGTTCTACGACCAGTGCCCCGTGCTGAAGGCGGAGACCCCGGCGGAGGTGGAGAACCGGCTGTTCCTGTGTGACATCACGGCCCGCACGCTCCACCAGGGCATGGCCCTCCTGGGCATCAGGACGCCCGAGCGCCTCTGAGCGTCCGGCGCTCCGCGAGGGCGGCACCGAGCCGCCGCAGTCCCTCGGCGATCTCGTCGGGGGACTGCGTCACGAAGCACATCCGCAGCGTGGCCCGGTCGGGTTCCCCGGCGTAGAACGGCGCGCCCGGCACATAGGCCACGTGGTGCGCGACGACGCCGGGCAGCAGCTCGGTGGTGTCGTACCCCTCGGGCAGCCTCGCCCAGACGAACATGCCGCCCTCGGGCCTGATCCAGCCCGACCCTTCGGGCAGGGCTTCGGTGAGCCCCGCCAGCATGGTGTCCCGCCGCTCGCGGTAGATCCCCGCGACCCGGGCGACGTGGGCGTCGAGGTCGCGGTCCGCCAGGTAGCGCGCCGCGGCGAGCTGGTTGACGGTGGGCGTGTGCAGGTCGGCCGCCTGCTTGGCGACGGTGCAGGCCCGCAGCAGCGCGGCGGGGCCGCGCAGCCAGCCGAGCCGCAGCCCCGGCGCCATCACCTTGGAGAAGCTGCCGAGCAGCACGGTACGGTCCTCGGCCCCCGGGTACGTGGCGATCCAGGGCGCCCGCTCCCCCTCGAAGCGCAGCTCTCCGTACGGGTCGTCCTCGACGATCCACAGCCCGTGGCGCCCGGCCGCCGCCGCGATCCCGGCGCGCCGCTCCGCGGGGAGCGTGCGGCCGGTGGGGTTCTGGAAGGTCGGCACGGTGTAGAGCAGCTTCGGGCGGTGGGTGGTGATCAGCTCGTCGAGGGCGGCGGGGTCGATGCCCCGTTCGTCGCAGGGCACGGGGACGACGCGCGCCCCGGCGAAGGCGAAGGCCTGGAGCGCCGCGAGGTAGCAGGGGTTCTCGACGAGGACCGTGTCGCCCGGCTCTATGAGCGCGGTCGCGAGGAGCGAGAGCGCCTGCTGCGAGCCGGTGGTGATCAGTATGTCGTCGGGGTCGGTGGGAAGCCCGCGGACGGCCGTGCGCGCGGCGACGGCGGCCCGCAGCGCCGGTTCGCCCTCGGTCGTGGAGTACTGGAGGGCCCGCTCGGGCACCTCGGTGAGGACGGCGTGGAAGGCGGCCGCGACGCCCTCGGCGTCGAAGAGCCCGGGGGCGGGCAGACCGCCCGCGAAGTTGATCACCTCGGGCCTCGCGGTGACCGCGAGGATGTCCCGTACCGGCGAGCCCCCGACGGCGGCGGCACGGGCGGCGAACGCGGGTACGGGGGCGGGGCGTCGGGCCCGGTCCTCGTTGCGTCCGGTGGGCACGGGGGCGTCGGTGACGGTCATCTGCGGCTCCTTTGTTTCGGGCAGCGTAGGGAACCGTGTGCCGCTCACCGGCACCATTCCGGGATGCGGACCGGGAGCGCCGGGCGCCCCGGCCGCTACGCCGCCGGGTCCGGAACGTTGTCGTCGTCGTGGTTCGTCTTCGTCCACTTCTTGCTGTCGAGCGAGAACCCGTAGACGGGGCGGCCCTTGTCGCCGCTCGTGGCGAAGGGCCTGCCCGTGTCGTCGACGCGCACCGTGCCGTGCCGGTCGCCGCTGGACCACTCCAGCTCCAGGTACCAGCGTACGTAGCGGCTGTTGGCGGTGGCGTTGACGAAGAACGCCTCCGGGTCGTCCGCGCTCACCTTGTAGGGGAAGCCGTCGCCGCCGTCGAGCGGGGCGGGCCGTGGCACCGAGGCGTCCAGGTTCACGGCGAAGGAGTGCTTGGGCACGTTGCCGCCGCAGCCGACGCCCAGGTACCCCATCTTGTAGGTGGTCCACGAGAGCGGGGCGCTCCGCCCGGCGACGCGGACGTTCAGGGACTCCAGGACGACGGTCTCCTTGCCCGTGCCCTGCACGGTCAGCTTCACGGTCTGCCTTCCGGCGGAGACCGCGTCGTTCGCGGAGACCCAGCCGGGGG